>NZ_JBFRER010000118.1:0-24159 GCF_052114405.1 Streptomyces sp. M-16
CCGCCGCGCCGGTCCGGCCCTCGGCTCCGGCTTTCGCCCGCTGTGGATCGCCGACACCGTGAGCCAGTGCGGATCCGCCRTGACCCTGCTCGCGCTGCCCCTCGTGGCCATCGGCACCCTCGACGCCACACCGTTCGAGGTCGGCCTGCTCGTCGTGTCCGAGTACCTCGCCTTCCTGCTCATCGGCCTGCCCGCCGGTGCCTGGGTGGACCGGCTGCCGCTGCGCCCCGTGATGGTCGCGGGCGACCTCGGCCGCGCCGCCCTGCTCCTCTCCGTCCCGGTCGCGGCGTGGTGGGACGCGCTGACGCTCGCTCAGCTGTACGCCGTCGCCTTCGGGATGTCGGTGTGCACGGTCTTCTTCGACGTGGCCGCCCAGAGCGCACTGCCGCGCCTGGTGGGCGGGGCCGGGCTGGTGCGGGCGAACGTCCGCCTCGAAGCGAGCCGCAACATCACCCAGGTCGGGGGCCCCGGCCTGGCCGGAGCGCTCGTCGGCGCACTCACCGCGCCCTTCGCCCTCGCCGCCGACGCCCTCAGCTACGGCGTCTCGGCGCTGTTCCTCTCGCGCGTGCGCCCCGTCGGCCGGCGGGACGGGGAGCGGCCCGGCACGACACTGCGCGCCGAGATCGCGGAAGGACTCCGCTTCGTCTTCCGCAACCCGGCCCTGCGGGCCCTCACCCTCGCCGCCGCCGTCTCCAACCTGTGCGGGACCGTCGGCGCCTCCATGCTCCTGGTGCTGCTCGCCGGGGACCTCGGACTGCCCCCGCTGCTCTGCGGCGCGGTGTTCACCGCCGAAGCCGTGGGCGGCCTGATCGGCAGCCTGCTCACCGGCCGGATCGCCGCCCGGTGGGGCCAGGGACGCGCGATGTGCGCGTCGGTGGTCGTCAGCGGGCTGCTGTGGGTGCTCGCGCTGCCCTTCTACCGGGCCGACTGGCGGTTCGCCGTGGCCGTAGCCCTCCAGGGGCTGGGGTGGACCGCCTTCATGACCTTCAAGGTGACCTCGGTCGCCTACCGGCAGCGGCTGTGCCCCGAACCGCTCCTGGGCCGGATGACCGCGACGTTCCGCTTCGTGGTCTGGGGGTCCATGCCGGTCGGCGCGCTCGTCGGAGGGCTGCTGGGCCAGCACTTCGGAGCCCGGCCGGCCCTGTGGACCGGGGCGCTGGGCGAACTCCTGGCCGTACTTCCCCTCCTCCTCTCGCCGCTGCGCACGGCCCGCGAACTGCCGTCCGGCGCGCAACGGTCCGACCCCGCGCCCGCCGCGCGCCCCTGACCCGCCCCGACCCCGCCCGCATCCCCCAGGGAGCACCTCGTGCGCTACACCCACGTCGACGTCTTCACCAGCCGCCCCTACAGCGGCAACAGCCTCGCGGTCTTCCCCGAGGCCCACGGCCTCACCGGGGACCGGATGCTGAGCATCACCAGGGAACTGCGCCACTTCGAATCGGTCTTCCTGACACGGGACCCGGCGCGCCCGCGCACCCACCGGGCCCGGGTCTTCGACCTCACGGGGGAGCTCGACTTCGCGGGGCACCCCCTGCTCGGCGCCGCGGGCGTGCTCCACGACCTGCACGCGCCCGACGCCGCGGACGGCGGTCCAGCGGACGGCGGTCCCGCGGACCGTGTCACGTGGACCCTGCGGCTGCGCTCCCGCACGGTGGAGGCCGTCATCCGGCGCAGCGGACCGCGCCGTTACGAGGGCACCCTGGACCAGGGTCCCGCCGAGTTCACCCGCCGCCCGTACGGCACGGACGGGGCCGCCCGGGCCGCCATCGCCTCCTGGTTCTCCCTCGACGCCGGCGACCTCGACCCGCGGCTGCCGCCGGAGACGGTGTCCACCGGCCTGCGCTACCTGGTCGTTCCCGTACGGGGTGACGCGCTGGCCCGGGCCCGCGTCGCCACCCCGCTCGACGCGCCCCTGGCCCGCCTGGGGGCCGCGTACGCGTACCTCCTCGACGTCACCGCGATGGAAGGGAGGCACTGGACCAACGACGGCCTCCTGGAGGACACGGCCACCGGCAGCGGAGCGGGCTGCGCGGCGGCGTACCTGCGCCGCCACGGCCGGCTCGGCGACGGGGAGCGGGCCGTGCTGCGGCAGGGACGTTTCACCGGCCGGCCGAGCGAGATGACCATCAGCGCGCACGGTCACGGGACGGACCTGCGCACGGTGAAGGTCGGCGGCGGCGTCGTCATCGTCGGCGAGGGGCGGCTCGCCGCACTCCCCTGACCCCGCGCCGGCACACGTCGGTGTGATCCGGGCCCGAACCCGGCGGGTCTGCGGGCCTGCTCACGGACCATCACCCACGATGACGCGATGAAGAGGTTCCCCCGCCTCGCCGCCGTCGCGGTCCTGGCCGCAGTCAGTCTCGCCGCCGTCCCGGCCCGGCCGGCGGCGGCCCGCCCGGAGACCGCCCGCCCTCAGACCGCCCGCCCGGCAGCACCCGGGCCGGAGGCGACCCGCCCCGAGCATCCGGCGCCCGGCGTGACCTACCGGGAGTTCACCGTCCCCACCTCGCACGGCAGCGCCCGCCTCCATCTCGTCCAAGTCGACCTGCGTACGCCCGGAGTACGGGCCGACCTGCTGTACCCCGGCTCCGTCAGCGGCCGGGCCCCGGTGTCGCAGATGGCCCGGCGGCAGGGAGCCGTGGCCGCGGTGAACGGGGACTTCTTCCACATGGTGGAGAGCCAGCACCCCGGGATCGCCGCCACCGGCTCCCCGTCCGGCCCGGAAGTGAAGGACGGCCGCGCGCTCAAGGCCGCCGTACCCGAAGGGCAGCGCTACGGCTGGAAGCCCCCGGCGGGTGACAGCGCCCGGGACGTGGTCGGCGTCGGCACCGACGGCAAGGCGCGCAGCGGCCGGCTGAAGCTGGTCGGCCGCGTGGAGACCCCCACGGGGCGGCTCGCCCTGGGCGGGTACAACCAGTACGCCCTGCCGGTCGGTTCCGTCGGCCTGTTCACCTCGCACTGGGGCTCCGCGTCCCGGGCGCGGGCGGTGTGCGGCACCGACAGGAGCCGCGCGGCGCCCTGCTCGGAAGAGGTCTACGAGGTCACCGTCCGCCGGGGCGAGGTGGTCTCCGGATCCGACACCCCCGGCAGCGGGCCCGTCGACGCCGACACCCAGATCCTGTTGGGCCGGGAGGCGGGCGCGGACGCGCTCCGCACCCTGGTCCCGGGCACGCGCGTCCGGATCGCCTACGACCTGGACTCCGGCCCCGGAGTCCCGTTCCGCTTCGCGCTGGGCGCGCACACCGTGCTGCGCGAGCACCGGCCGTTGCCGGGCCTGGACGCGCGGACGGCGGAGCCCCGTTCGGCGGTGGGCGTCGGCGAGGGCGGAGACGCGCTGTTCCTGCTGGTCACCGACGGACGGGAGGGCACCTCCACCGGCCTGACCGTGCGTGAACTCGCCGACGTGCTGCGCTCCCTCGGCTGCGTAGAGGGCCTCTACATGGATGGCGGCGCCTCCTCCACCCTCGCCGTCCGCGACCCCGCGACCGGGAAGGTCGCCGTCCGCAACCACCTCCAGCAGGGCCAGGAACGGCGCGTGCCGAACGGCATCGCGATCACCACCGGGAAGTGAACCCCCCGGCCGGGGGGCCCGGTGGGACGGGGGAGGCGGGCCGGTGCGAGACTGGTCGGCCGGAACGGCGGAGAGAGGACGGGCGGGATCGTGCGACGGGGGCGAGGACGCTGGGTGCCTGCGGTACTGGTCATGGTGGCGGCGACGGCCTGTGGCCACCCCCTCCAGGATCTGGGGCCGTTGCCCCCGCGGTACTCGGGCCCGCCGCTGGCCGCGGACGAGGCGGTGGCCGATCTGACGGCGGCGATGGCCGAGGAGGGGGTGACGGTGCGCAGGATGCCGCAGAACACGAGCCCGATCGAGTGCCACGAGACCCTGGGCGCCGAGTACCCCTCGGCGACGGCGGACGCGGCGCTGCGGGCCGGGTTCGCCCGCGCCCGCTCCGGCCACGGCTGGAAGGACTCCCGGAGCCCCGTGGAGGGGATGCTCAGCCTCCGCAAGGCCAACTGGACCGCGACCAGCGAGCTCACCGGCTCCGCCGCGGCGGAGTTCCCCACCGCGCAGGTCGTCATCACCCTGCTCTGTGACGGCGCCCACTCGAAGTCCCAGGCCCCCGCGACCCCTTCGGCGGAGCCCCCGACCGCAGACTGAGGCCCGCCTTCCGCGCTCCGGCCGGGCCCCGCCTCAGCCGGAGCCGGAGCCGGAGCCGTCGCCGTCGGGATCCGTCGGTCCGCCCCCGCGCGGGCGCAGGCCGTCGAAGGCGAGGTCGAGGAAGCGGTTCCAGTCCCCGCTCCCCGTCCGGATGATCGCGGACAGCCCGCCGACGAGCATGTACACATCGGCGACGGTGAGGTCCTCCCGGAGCGTGCCGGCGGCGCGCCCCTGGTCGATCAGGGCCGAGACGGCGTCCTCCAGGTGCGCGAGGGTCTCCCCTCCGGGCGCCGAGGAGCCCAGGGCGGCCGCGACGGAGGCCGTCAGGCCCCGGCCCTCGGCGAGGATCCCCCCGACGTGGCGCAGGTACCGGGCCAGCCCCCGGCCCGCCTCCGGCTCGCGCAGGCAGTCGGTCAGGGCGAGCCGGATGATCTCGGCGAACCGCTGTTCCGCCGCCGCCTCCACGAGGGCCTGCTTGGAGGGGAAGTGTCGGTACAGGGTGCCGATGCCGACCCCGGCGGCCCGGGCCACCTCCGGCATCTGGACCTCCTCGCCGTGCTCCTCGAACAGGTCGCGGGCGGCGGCCAGCACGAGGGCGCGGTTGCGCTCCGCGTCGGCGCGCGGCCTGCGGCCGCCGCCCGGTGTCGGGGGCGTTGACAATCCGACCACTCCTCCACGTACATTGGACCCGTCAATAACCGGAATCGGATTCCGGTTCACATTGTGCCATGCGAGGAGGGCCCGCGTCATGCAACGACAAGACACACCGGAGCCGGTCACGTCCGAACGGGGGGCGTCCGGAGCGGACCGTTTCCTCCTGCTGGGGCCCGGCGCCGCCCGTCCGGGCCGCGTACCGCTGCCCCCGGCCTTCGCCGTCAAGGCCACGACGGCCGACACCGAGGGGCGGCTGTCGCTGCTGGAGGTGACCGTCGCGAAGGACATCCCGCGGCACACCCACCACCAGGCCGACGAGTGCGTCTACGTACTCGACGGAACCCTCGACGTCGAGTTCGACGACCGGACCCACTCGGCGCCCCGGGGCACCTTCGTCCTGCTGCCCCGGGGCGTCCCGCACGCCCTGCGCCGCGCCTCCGACCCGCCCCCGCGCGTGCTGCAGATCTCCTCGCCCGGCGGCTGGGAGTGCTTCGTCGAGGACCTGATCGAGGCGGGCCCCGCCGTGCTCACCGACGGGGAACTGGATCCCGTGAAGATCAACCCCATCGCCGCCCGGCACCACATCCACTACGAGGCCCGGCCCTGAGCACCGACGGGTCCCGAGGGGCCTACAGGTCCCCGTACCGCATCCGTCCCAGGGCCGTCATGGGCTGGTCGTGCGCGGCCACCGGTGCGGGCAGGGCCGTGGAGCCGGTCAGGTAGCGGTCCACCGCCGAGGCCGCCGACCGGCCCTCGGCGATGGCCCACACCACCAGCGACTGGCCCCGGCCCGCGTCCCCGGCGACGAAGACCCCCGGGGCCCGTCCGCCGCCGGCGGCGAAGCCCGCGTCCCGGGCGAAGTTCCCGCGCTCGTCGAACTCCAGCCCCAGCTGCTCGCTCAGTCCGCCCGCCCGCTCGGGACCGGAGAATCCCAGAGCCAGCAGGACGAGCCCGGCCGGGACCACGCGCTCGGTCCCCGTCAGGGGCCGCCGCGCCTCGGGCTCGACGGCGGTCAGGCGCAGCGCCCGTACCCGGCCGTCGGCGTCCCCGTCGAACCGCAGGGTGGCGCAGGAGAAGAGCCGGGGGTCGCTGCCCGCCTGCCCGCGGGCCTCTTCATGGGCGTGGGAGATCCGGTACACCTTCGGGTACACCGGCCACGGCTCGCCGTCGCGGCGGGCGGGCCCCGGTTCCGGGTTGATGTCGAGCTGGACCACCGAGAGCGCTCCCTGCCGCAGGGCCGTACCGAGACAGTCCGAGCCGGTGTCCCCACCGCCGACGATCACGACGTGGGCACCGTCCGYCGTCACCGGGGACACCGCGCAGTCGCCCTCGCGCACCCGGTTGGCGCAGGTCAGGTAGTCCATCGCCTGGTGTATGCCGAGCAGCGCGCGCCCCGGGACCGGCAGCTCCCTGCGCTCCCCGGCGCCGACCGCCACGACGAGGGCGTCGTAGTGCCCGCGCAGCTCGTCCGCCCGTTCGGCGCCGCCGACGTCCGCCCCGGTCACGAACGCGGTCCCCTCGGCCCGCATCTGTTCGATCCGGCGGTCGAGGTGGGCCTTCTCCATCTTGAACTCGGGGATGCCGTAGCGGAGCAGGCCCCCGATCCGGTCGGCCCGCTCGTGGACGACGACCCGGTGTCCGGCCCGGGTCAGCTGCTGCGCCGCGGCGAGCCCCGCCGGCCCGGAGCCGATCACGCCCACGGACTTCCCGCCGTGCCGCTCCGGCGGGCGGGGGGTCATGTAGCCGCGCCGCAGGCCCTCGTCGGCGATCGTCTGCTCGACGTTCTTGATGGTCACCGGATCGGCGTTGATCGTCAGGACGCAGGCGTCCTCGCAGGGCGCCGGGCAGAGCCGGCCGGTGAACTCCGGGAAGTTGTTCGTGGCGTGCAGCCGCTCGTACGCGGCGCTCCAGTCCGCGTGCGCCGCGTAGGCGTTCCACTCGGGGATGAGGTTCCCCAGGGGGCAGCCGGTGTGGCAGAAGGGGATGCCGCAGTCCATGCAGCGGTCGGCCTGCTCGCGGACGAGCGGCAGCAGCGCCTGGCCCGCGTACACCTCGCGCCAGTCCCCGAGCCGCTCCTCGACGGGCCGCGCCGCGACGGCCTTGCGGGGGATCCTGAGGAAGCCGAACGGATCGGTCACGCGTCGCCTCCCTGGCCCACGTGCGAGCGGGTACGAGGCGCGGTACGGCGCGCATGACGCGCGCCGTATGCAACCTTTCGACCAGATTACGCCGTCCGGGCGATTTTAAGCCCGGTCGGGACAGTAGCGACCGACACGCGGGGTTACGGCCGCTCCGCCCGGACCGGAGCCCGCCGGCGGCCTACGCCGGCCCGTGGGGGCCGTAGGGGGCCGAGACGGCGCCCGTGGCCAGGGCCCAGTAGCGGTCTCCGTACGACCAGTGCCACCACTCCGTCGGGTAGTTCACCAGGCCCGCGTCCGACAGGGCGGTCCCGAGGGTCGCGCGGTGGGCTCGGGCGGCCGCCGTGATGCCGGGGGCGTCCGTGTAGCAGGCGCCCCCGCTCTCCTCCGGGCTCGCGTTCATCCGGGTACCGAGATCGAGTTCCCGTCCGTCGGCGTCGGCGAGGGTCAGGTCCACCGCCGCGCCGGCGCTGTGGGGGGCGATGCCGGGCGGGGAGACGTAGCGGCTCGCGGCGGTGTGGACCCGCTCGGGGGACCAGTCGGGGTGTTCCGCCCCCAGGGTGGCGGCGTACTCCTCGAAGTACCGGCGCTGGAGCGCGGGGGGCCGGTACCCCTCGACGAACAGCAGCCGGGTTCCCGCGGGCAGGGCGCGCTGCGCCGCGAGGAGGCGGTCGAGGACGCCCTCGCGGAGCCGGGCGAAGGCCCCGGCGGGGTCCTGCTTGCGGGAATCGACCAGTAAGGAACCCCCGGCGCGCACGTCCACGAGCCGTTCGCCGCACTCGGCCACGGGGACGGCCGCGACCCTGGGGTCGGACATCAGGATGATCTCGTTCATGGGCCGATCATCTCCCGGGCCGCGGCGGAGCCCGTGGCGGATCCCCCGGGCGAGCGGGCCGCTCTGAGGGGTCCTCACCCCGGCGGCGGTCCGGATTCGGACCGCCGCCGGGGCCGGGCTCAGTAGCCCCAGCGCGGCTGGCCGCCGTCCTGCCGGCAGTGGATCATGCGGCCGTTCCCGGCGTGCGTGGAGCGTCCCACGTCCGCCTTGCGGCAGTACTGGCCCGCGTTGTAGCAGTTGCCCGCGTTGGAGACGATCTCGCAGTCGGCCTTCGCGGGCTCCTCCGGCGCCGTGGTCGGCGCCTTGGCCGTCGGCTTCGGCGCGGGCTGGGTGGCGGCCCGGGTCGGGGCGGGGGCCGCGGGGGCCTTGGCGTCCGGGCCGGCGGTGGTGGCGGACGCGCTCGGCGGGGCCGTCGCCGTCGCCGTCATCGACGGCGTCGGTGTCGGCGTCGGGGAAGCGCTGGGGGAGGGGGTCGTCGTCGGGGACGCCGAGGCGGGGGCCGGCGGCCGCACGGCGGGACCGCTTCCCTCCGCAGGTCCGCAGGCGACGGCGACGCCCGCCGCCAGCAGGCCGACGAACGCGAGACGGATCCGCCCCGCCCGCCGCCCCGGCCCGCGGCCGTCCGCCGTCGCCTTCGCTCTGTTCCGGTCGTCGTTCGCGCTGTACATCCGTGCCCCCACCTGAAGTTGCTCGTCTGGATTTGGTTAAAGGAGCAACATCATAGGAACGGACATCCGGTTCTGTGGGGGTCTCCACCCAATCGTGACCACCGGCGTTCCTCCCCTCCCGCTTCGTCCCTCCCGCTTCGTCCCTCCCGCTTCTCCCGTCCCGTGCAAGGGCGTTGCGGGGTGCGGGTCCGCCGCCCGCTGCGCGAGGCTGGACCGGACGTGGCCCCGGCGACAGCGCCGGCCGACACCCGCGCGTGAGGAGATCCCCGTGAACTGGACGCTGGAAGTGGTTACGGTCCCCGTGACCGACCTGGACCGGGCGAAGGAGTTCTACGCCGACAAGGCCGGCTTCACCGTCGACCTCGACAGTGAGGTGGCGCCCGGGGTGCGCGTCATCCAGCTCACCCCGCCGGGCTCCCGCTGTTCGATCGCCATGCTCCAGGGCATGCCCGCTGCCCCCGGCACGAAGGCGATGGCTCCGGGCACGCTCCAGGGCCTGCAGCTCTGCGTCACGGACATCGAGGCGGCCCGGGCGGAGCTCGTGGCCCGGGGCGTGGACGTCTCCCCGGTCCGCCACATCGGCGCGACGGGCTGGGCCGACGGCAAGGGGGAGACCTGGAACTCCTTCATGTCGTTCGAGGACCCGGACGGCAACGGCTGGACCGTCCAGGAGGCGCCCTCGGAGCTGTCGCAGCGCTGAACCGCGTCCCGGGCCGCGCCCCCGTACCGGGCACCGCACCACCCCGACCCCGCGACGGGCGCCGGCCCCGGGGGAGTACCCCCGCGGCCGGCGCCGTGCCTCACCGCGGGCGTCGCCGCGGCCGCCACGGCTACAGGTCCGCCAGGAGCGCGTCCGACGGGGCGTCGCGCTGGTGCGGGAGCGAGGGCGGCCCGGAGGGCGCCACCAGGGGGCCGTCCTGGCGGAGCGAGACCGTCCGCGCGGGGGCGGGGATCGAGATGCCCTCGGCCCGGTACCGCTGGTGCAGGCGCTTGATGAACTCGTGCTTGATCCGGTACTGGTCGCTGAACTCGCCCACGCCCAGGATCACGGTGAAGTTGATCCGGGAGTCGGCGAACGTGTGGAAGCGCACCGCCGCCTCGTGGTCGGGGACGCCACCGGTGATGTCGGCCATCACGCTGTCCACGACGTCGAGCGTGATCGCCTCGACCTGCTCCAGGTCGCTCTCGTAGCCCACCCCGACCTGCACGAGGATCGACAGCTTCTGCTCGGGCTGCGTGTAGTTGGTCATGTTGGTCCGCGCCAGGCGCCCGTTGGGGATGATCACCAGGTTGTTCGACAGGTTGCGCACCACGCTGTTGCGCCAGTTGATGTCGACGACGTACCCCTCCTCCCCGCTGCTGAGCCGGATGTAGTCACCCGGCTGGACCGTCTTCGAGGCGAGGATGTGGACGCCGGCGAAGAGGTTGGCGAGGGTGTCCTGCAGTGCGAGGGCGACCGCGAGACCGCCGACGCCGAGGGCGGTGACCAGCGGGGCGATGGAGACCCCGACGGTTTCGAGGGCCACGAGCACGCCCATCGTCAGCACCACGATCCGCGTGATGTTCACGAAGATGGACGCGGAGGCGGCGACCCCCGTCCGGGACTGCGCCACGGACTGCACGAGACCCGCGATGACCCGGGCCGCGGTGACCGTGGCGATGAGGATGAGCACGGCGGTCAGGGACTGGTTCGCCAGCCCCCCGATCCGGGCGGTGAGAGGCAGCGCCGACACCGCCACGGCCACGCCCGCGATGACCGTGGCCCACGGCGCGAGGGTGCGCAGCGAGTCGACGATCAGGTCGTCCCCGGTCCACTTCGTCCGGAGGGCGTGCTTGGCCAGCCACTTCAGCAGGGCGCGCACCAGCAGCCCCGCCACGCAGCCCGAGGCCAGGGCGATGGCGGCGACCACCCAGTCGTGCAGGACGAGGTCACGGGTCAACGGACGTCCTCCGGGCCTCGCGCGTCCGGGGCCGACGCCGGGGACGGGACCGGGGCGAAGGCGAGGAGCGCCGCCGCCGCTCGCCGTATGTGTTGTGTCGTCACGATGTCACCTGTCAGGTCGTGTTGCGTGCCGACCCCGTTCGCAAGGGTGTGCGCATCCGGGGCGAGCTGCCATCCTCCCTCATGGAACCGAAGACTCCGCAGGTGGGCCGGGCACACGTCCGCCATGCCGCCCCGGCTCTCCCGTCACCCGCCGCCGGCCGTCGGCGGACACCGGTTGTCGGACCCCCGCCCTAGCATGGCGATCATGAGCCACTCGCAGAACAGTTCGACCGCCGACGTGGTGCGGGGCCTCCTCGCGCCCTCCGCCGCGACCGCCCCCGAGACCGTGCCTGCGGACGGCGCCGCACTCCGGGTGGTCGAGGAGGCACGCCCCGCACGCACCGTCGGCGCGGGCGTCGCCGCCGCCGGCGGGGCGGACGGCGAAACCGCGGCCCGTCTGCGGGAGCTGGTACGCGGTCACCTCGCGGGCCGTCCCGACCGGTGGCTCGCCCTCCGCGACGCACTGGCCACGCACCGGGGCACCCTGCCCGCCCTGCTGGCCGACGTACCCGATCCCGCACCGGCGGCCGGCCCCGGCGCGGTCCGCAGGCCCGCGCCCGGCAGCGTCGACGTCACCCTGGAGCTGCTCCTGGAGCACGCCGGGCCCGAGGAAGCGGCAGCCGTGCTGGCCGCCCTGCCCGACCGGACGGTCGAGGCGCTGCTCTCCGGCGGTTCGCTCCCGGGCCCCGGCCTCGTCGCCGCCGTCACCGAACACGGGGACACCCGGACCCGTACCGCCCTCGCCCGCCACAGCCGGATCGACTCCCGGGTCCTCGCCCGGTTGCTCGGCACGGGCGACTCCCGCGTCGGCGCGGCCGTCTACCGCAACCCGCGCTGCACCCAGTCCCTGCGCCGCACCCTCGCACACCGCCTCGACCGGATCCCGATGGACGCGGACCTGCGGGCCGAACTGACCGACCCCGCCGAGCATCCGCCGGCCACCTGGCTCACGCCCCTGCTCGGCTCCGGTGACCCGCAGCTGACCGCCCGCGCCCTGCTGCTCCACACCGGGCGGGGCGCCGTTCAGCGGTACGCCCTCGTCCGCGTGTGGGAATGCGCCGGACCCGCGGCGGTACGCACCATCCTCGACGAGCCGGCCATCGCGCGGAGCCTGAGCATGCCCGTCGTCGCGGTCGTCGAAAAGGCGCTCGCGGCCGAAGCCCGATCCAACGACGGCGCCGCGCTGCGAAGCCTGCGCGAGGGGTGCGAGCCCTACGGGGACCCCGCACGGCTCCCGGCCCTGCTCGCCACCGCCCGCGGAACCAGCACCCTGCGCGACCTGCTCGCCGAACCGTACGCCCACGACCTGACGGCCTTGGCCGAGGCTCACGCGGCCACGCCGTTCATGCCCAAGGCGTGCGAGGAGCTGGCCCGCCACGAGGACGCGAGCGACGAGCAGCGCCTCGCGTTCCGCCTGAGCGTCCTCAACGAGCCCTGGCGCGCGGGCGGCCGCCGGGCGGGGAACACGCACCCGCCCGAGCTCCGGCTCGCCCGGGAACCCCTGGACGACCACGCCGCACTCTGGGCGGAGGGCATGGTCACCGCCGGGCTGCTGGACCCGGTCGAACTGGTCCGCACCGCCCGCCCCGCGGAGCACGCGCTCAGGGCGCTGACCCGGCTGGCCGGCCGGGGGCGGCTCGGCGACACCGCCCCGGCGGCCCTCCGCGAGCTGGCCCAGGCCCACCTCGGCGAGCGCCCCGAGGCCTGGACCGCCCTGGACACCCTCCTGCCGGACCACCAGGGCACCCTCCAGACCCTGATCACCGAGGCGGGCGGCACACCGGCCGCCGCTCCCGCGCCGGAGGGCCGCCCGCAGGCCCCGGCCGGTACCGGTACCGGGCCGGAGCCCGGGACCGCCCGCCCCGCGGCCCCCGGCTTCGAGCCACCCGCGGTTCCGGCGCGGCGGGAGGAGCGGGCCGCGCTCGCGGCCCTCGATCTGCTGCGCTCCCTCGCCGCGGCCCCCGACGAGGTCCCGGATCCCGCCGACCCCGGCGTGCTCCGCTTCCTGGCGCACCACCTGCAGGACGAGGCCCCCGGTCTCACCACCCCCCAATGGCTCGTCCGCGCCTGCGCGGTCCAGGGCGTCGAGTCGCCCCACGACGGCTCCTGGCCCACCGCGCCCGGCCTCGCCGAGGTCCGTGCGGCGCTCCCCGAAAGCTGGGCCTCCACCGCCGCACCCATCGAAATGGCCTACACCCAGGGCCTCCTCCCGGCCGGGGAACTCCCCGGCCTCCTGCCGGCCCGCCGCCTGCTCAGCCTCCCGTCCGACTGGCGCCGCTTCGCCTTCGCCGCAGCCTGGCGGGCCGCGGTCGGGCGCCTGCTGCGTTCGGCCCTCGGCACCGACCCCGACGCCTGGCTGCGGCTGGCCGAGACCGCGTCGGCCGCCGCCGGTTGTGCCGATCCCCGGTCGGCCGGCGGACCCACGTGGGCGGAGCTGCTGGAACTCTCCGCCGGACCGGCCGACGCCCTCACGGAGAACCCCGCGTACCGGCCGCTGGAGGACCCGGCGCGCTCCACCCCCCGCCCCACCACCCCGGAGGAGGCGGTCCGCCTCGTGGGAGTGGGCAACCACCGCTGGACCTGGCCGATCGGCACCCTGCTCTGCCTGGCCGACGCCGACACCGTCGACGCGGTCCTGCCCCGACTCGGCCCCGATGGTCCCTGGCTGCTCGCCGCGTACCTGACGCGCCACGATCGGACCCCCCATACCGCTTTCGCCCGGCTGCTGGCCGGACGCGATCCGCACGCCCTGCGCGTCCTCGCCGCCCGCACACGCCGACTGGAGGCCGGCGCGGACGTACTGCTCGCCGACCTCGACGACCCGGAAGTGGACCTCACCCTCCTGCGCTACGGCAGCACCACTACGACGGGCCGCCGCATCGTTGCCCGCTCCCGCCCCCACGGCACGCCGGGCGTGGGGACCGTCTCGGTCGGCGCGCTCGCGCTGGCCGACGCACGGAAGGACCCGTCCGGACGGCTGGTCGGAGGCGCCCTCTGGCTGCACTCGGCCGAACCGGACCTGATCGAGGAGGTCTTCGCCAGGGAGGGGCGCGACCTGACCCTCCTCCAGCAGGTCCTCGGCTGTCTGAACCTGCTCGAACACGGCGGCGCCGACCGGCTCGCCGCCCTGGTCCGACGCGATCTCCTCGGCCGGGCGGCGGCCACCCTGTGCGCGAAGGCGCTGGCGTCCGCGGACCCGGCAGCCGTGCTCAGGGCCCGAGCCGCCCGGGAACTCGCCCCGGAGAAGTTCATCACGCGGCTGCGGCGCGACCGTCCCGCCTGGCAGGCCCCGGGCGGGGCGGCCACCGTGCCCGGCGGCATCGACTGGGAGGCCGTGGAGGCCGCCCACATCGAGGAGCCGCTGCCCCACTGGGGATGGGTCGTCAACAGCCCCGCCGCCCCGGCCGGCCTGCGCCTGCGCAACGCCGCCCTGGTACGGGAACCGGGCCCGGACGGCCTGCCCGACGGCGCGGAACTCACCCGGGCCCGTGCCCGGTACGGGCTGGGCGGGCTGTTCCACTGCCCGCTGCCGAACCAGCTCGACGGACTGCTCGCCTCCGGCATGCTCACCGGCACCGACCTGCTGCACGTGGCGGCCCCGGCGGCGCTGATGCTGGCCTACCTGAGCGGCGCGGCCCGACGTACGGACGCCCCGGAGCAGGCGCACGCCGCCCTGAAGGTCCTCACCGGCCTCGTGGCCACCCGCCTCGGCAGCGACCCGGAGGCCTGGCGGCGCGTCACCGACCGGCTCACGGGCCGGGACCCGGCGTGGGAGCCCCTGTCACCGGTGGCCGCCCTGCTGACCTGAGCCGGAGCGAAGTCCCGTGCCGTCGGGGCGGAGCCCGAGCCCGTACGGCCGACGGCCGCTCCCGCCCACGGCGAGCGGCCGTCGTAGGGTACGCGGACGGGGAAGGGGAGACACACATGGACAAGGCTCGGATCCTGCTGCTCGACGCGGCTCCCGGCGAGCTGATGGCGCGCGAGCTCGACCGCCTGCTCGGCCACGGGCTGGCGGTCACGCTGAACCTCCGCAGGGTCACCGACCGCACGGGGACCCGGGACGTCTGGGGCGACCGGGTGGAGTTCACCGACTTCGACGCTTTCGACGAGTCCGCCCTGACCGCCGCGGCCGTCCGCGGGGGAGAGGGCCACGACGCGCTCAAGTCCCGCGCCGGCGTGCCCTTGCGCGCCGGGTTCCTCGCCGCGGCCACCGATCCGGCCCTGGTCCGCCCGCTGCGCGTGATCGGGCGGGCCGGGGCGGGCACCGATCACGTCGAGCTGGCCGCCGCCGCCCGTCACGGCGTCACGGTCACCCACACCCCCGGCTCCAACGCGGGCGCCGTCGCCGAGTTCGCGCTGGCCCAGCTCCTCGCCCTGACCCGCGACCTGCCGGCCCACAACACGAGCGCCCACCTGGGTGTCTGGCGCGCCCCGGCGGCTCCGGCCGTGCAGTTGTCGGAGCTGACCCTGGGCATCGTCGGCCTGGGCCGCATCGGCTCGGCGCTGGCCGCGCGCGCGGTGGCCCTGGGCATGGACGTCCAGGGCCTGTCCCGACAGCACCGGGCCGGGCCACCGGCCCGCCCGGTCCGCTCCCTCACGGCCCTGCTCACGACCAGCGACGTGGTCTCCCTGCACCTGCCGCTCACGGCGGCGACCAGGGGGTTGATCGGGCGGGCGGAGCTGGCGCTGATGCGCCCCGGCTCGATCCTGCTGAACACCGCCCGCGGCGGGATCGTGGACGAACAGGCCCAGGCCCTGGCCGACGCCCTGCGCGACCCCGGGCATCCCCTGGCGGCCGCCGCGGTCGACACCTTCGCCCACGAGCACGCGGCCTTCGAGTCCCCCCTGTTCGGCCTGCCGAACGCCCTGCTGACCCCGCACGTCGCCGGGATGACCCGGAGCGCCATGAGCACCGCGGCCCTGCACTGTGCGGACCACATCGCGGCCCTCCTCGGCGACCGCCCGGACGGCATCCCCGTGGTGAGAGCGTGACCGTGTGACGCGGCAGGCCCAGGAGCCACGGCTCCCGCTCCGGCGCTCCCCACCACCCGGGCCGCGGTGGCACGATACGCGGATGGAGTGGGCGGAACTGGAAGAGCGTGCCCGGGCCCTGGCGGCCGCGGGCGGACGACGGATCCTCGGCATCGCGGGACCGCCGGGGGCGGGCAAGTCGACCCTGGCCGCGCGGCTCGCGCGGGCGCTGGGCCCCGAACGGGCCGTCGTCGTACCGATGGACGGGTACCACCTCGCCCAGGCCGAGCTGGTCCGGCTGGGGCGCGCGGACCGCAAGGGGGCGCCGGACACCTTCGACGCGGCCGGATACCGGGCCCTGCTCGGGCGGCTGCGCGCGGCGGCCCCCGAGGTGGTCTACGCCCCGGCCTTCGACCGCGCGCTGGAGGAACCCGTCGCCGGCAGCATCGCGGTGCCTCCCGGGGTACCGCTGGTGATCACCGAGGGCAACTACCTGCTGTACGAGGCGGGGGAGTGGGCGGGGCTGCGCCCCCTGCTGGACGAGACCTGGTACCTGGCTCCCGACGACGGCCTGCGCGTACGCCGCCTCGTCGCCCGCCACGTGCTGCACGGCAGGAGCGAGGCGGACGCGGCCCGGTGGGTCTCCCGTTCGGACGAGGCCAACGCCCGGCTGATCGAGGCCGGCCGCCACCGAGCCGACCTGGTGGTGGACTGACCCACCCGGTGGGGCGGTCCCGGGCCGGGGCCCAGGACCCGCCCGGCGACGTCAGCGGAACGCCGTGGCGCGCACGCTGTTGCCGCACAGGGCGAAGTCGCCGCCGTCGTCCGGCGCCAGCTGGATGCCCCCTCCCGCGACACCCACCACGATCGTGGGTGCGACCATCGGCTTCCCGCCCGAAGCGCAGTAGCCGTCGGCCTCTCCGAGCACCGGGGTGAAGGTCAGCTGGGTCGTGGCCGTGCCGCCCACCGGCAACTGCACGGTGCGGGCCTGGCCTTGGCGGACGACGCTCAGCCCCTTGTTGCTGCCGGGCGAGCCCAGGCCCGCGAGGCCCACGGTCGGGAAGCCCTTCAGCGTGCACGGCTTGGAGCCCGTGTTGGTGACGGTCACCCGTACCCCGTTGGACCCCACCCGTTGCGCGCTGCCGGCCGTGAGCTGCGCGCTGGTGCAGGCCGCGGCCGGGGCCCGAGCACCCGTCGAGGCCTCGGGCGCGGCCGTCGCCGTACCGGTGCCGGCCAGCAGACCCGCGGTGAGCAGGCTCGTCGCGAGCAACGCGAGCGGGGCCCTGGCCGCGCCGCTTCTTCTGGTGCCCTTCATGCGCGCTCCACCCCCCGACAGGGGGCGCCGGGATCCGGCCACCCCGTTCGATGTCGGTTCGACCCCGTTCCACTATCCCACGGGGGATCTGCCGGGGCTCCCGGACCGTGGGAGGGCCCTCCGCGAGGCGGCGTACGGACGCCACGACGGCCGCGCCGCGGGCGGACGGGGCGCTCCCGGGGCCCGCCGCCGCCTCAGTCCTCCGATCCGGCGCAGTCGGGGTGGCCCCAGCGCGAGGCCAGCTTGACGATCGTGTCCCCGGCGGCGTACGGCTGCCCGCACGGGCAGCTCCCTGGGAACTTCGCCTTGACGGAGGCCCGCCCCCGGGCCGCGCCGCCCCCGGTACGGGGGGCCGACGCGCCCTTCGCCGCGCCGGAGGGGGCCCGGCGGGCCGATCCGCCGCGCGCCGGGGCGCTGCGGGCCGGGGTGCTGCGCGCGGGGGCCGGGACCGGCAGGTCCGCGTTGCCGAGGGCGGTACCGGCGGCCTGCTGGGTGACCGCGGCGTCGCTGGCCGCCTGGTCGGCGATGGCGTTGAGGTGGTCACCGTCCTCGCGGTGCGCGGGAACGTAGCGGAATTCCACGTCCCGCTCGCCCAGCAGCCCGTCGATGCGTTCGACGAGCTCCCGGTTGGCCACCGGCTTTCCGGCCGCGGTCTTCCACCCGTTGCGCTTCCACGCGGGGAGCCACTGCGTCACCGCCTTCATGGCGTACTGCGAGTCCATCCGCACCTCGACGGCGGTTCCGGGCGCGAGCGCCTCCAACAGCCGCTGCAATGCGGTGAGTTCACCGACGTTGTTGGTGGCCCGGCCCAGTGGGCCGGCCTCCCAGCGCTCCGGGCGCCCCTGGGCGTCCGCGACGACCCACGCCCATCCGGCCGGCCCGGGATTCCCCTTGGCCGCCCCGTCGCAGGCGGCAATGATGCGATCAGACATGCCCCGATCATGCCCCACGCGCGCAGCGGCCCCGGCGGCGGTACGGGTGAGGGGCGTACGCGCGTTTCCTCACCCGACGTGTTTACCGGGCGTGAATTTGGTGACACGAAGTAGTGGCACGTCATCAAAATGCGACGAAAGGCAGGAACATGTCCCTGTTCGCCGTTCTCATCATCGGTCTGGTCGTCGTGGTCATCGCCCTGATCGCCGCCGGCCCCGACATCCCGGCGAGGCACAACCCCTCCGTCCGTCGCATCCGCACCCGCCTGACCACCGTCCCCGCGCCCCGTGGGAGCCGGCGCCGCACCCAGTACTGAACCGTCCTCGCGAGGGCCGCGCCGTGCCGGGCCGCGCGGCCGCTCGACCGTCACACTGGGCGCACCGCGCACCGCGCGGGGCGCCCCTGCGAGTGACGAGGAGGACGGGGACCGATGCCGCGAACCCGCGCCGAGGCACACACCCTGCACTCCCGCCACCAGCGCCGCGGCGAGGCGAGGTGGCCCGCCGTGCTGGCGACGCTCACCGCGATGGCCCTGTACCTGGTCCTGCCGCAGCAGCTGCTGATCACCCCGCGGTACCTGGTGCCCGCCCTGGAAATGCTGCTCCTGCTCCCGCTCATCGCCATCAACCCGAGACGGCTGACCCGCCAGACCGGCACCTTCCGCGTCCTGTCCCTCGCGCTGGTCCTGGTCATCGTCGCCAGCAACCTCGTGGCGCTGGGCATCCTCGTCCACGAGCTGATCCACGCCCAGGTCGCCGACGGGCGCTCCCTGCTGGTGGCGGCGTTCCAGGTCTGGCTCACCAACGTCATCGCCTTCGGGCTCGCCTTCTGGGAGATGGACCGCGGCGGCCCGGTCAACCGCACCCAACTCCCGCGCGAGGAGCTGCCGCTGGCGGACTTCCGGTTCTCCCAGGACGAGAACGACGACGCCGTCGGTGAGGTCGCCGCCGGTGCGAGCGGGGCCTCCGACTGGGTCCCCGCCCTGGTCGACTACCTCTACGTGTCCCTCACGAACTCCACGGCCTTCAGCCCGACCGACACCATGCCGCTGTCCCCCCGCGCGAAGCTCCTGATGGCCGTCCAGTGCGTCGCGGCCCTGCTGACCTCCCTCCTCGTCATCGCCCGGGCCGTGAGCATCCTGCACTGACCGCGCGCGAACGGCGGAACGGGCGCGCGCCGGCCACGGCCGCGGCTAAGGGAGGTCCGCAGGCGGCGGCCCGGTCTCGGCCTCGTACTGGTGCGGGGGGTCCCCCTGCCACTCGATCACCCGCGCGTCGCCGAGGACCAGCTCGTCCGGATCGGGGACCTCGATCCGCCGCAGGAACTCGATCACGTCGGAATCCGCGTGGGCGACCCCCAGGGCGGTCTCGTGGCCCTGGACCCGGATCGTCACCCGCCGGCCACCCGACGGCGCGATCCTGTGCACGACGATCGGCGCATGCTCCATGGCCCCAGCCTGCCCGAGACCCGCCACCCGGGCATCCCGGGGGGCCGCCGCGCGGGCCCCGGGCCGCACCCCGGGTGGCGCACGGGTTACGGCCCGGGGGCGCCTGCGTTCCGGTAGATGCCTTTGTCGTGAACAGGCAAGAAAATCACCGTAGTTGGCGTTGACGACCGCGGCTCTACGCGCGTCATCATGGCGATATGAGAATCCCCCCGCGCCTCGTCGCCCTCGCCGGCGTCGCAGCCGTTGCCGCCACCCTCATCGCGGGACCCGTCGCCGCCGCGGCTCCCGTTTCCCCCGCCACCGCAGCCACCGCCGCCTCCTCCGTATCGGTGAAGGCGGTGGGCCGGATCTGTTACTCCGCGCTGCCCTCCCAGGCGCACGACACCCTCGACCTCATAGACCAGGGCGGACCGTTCCCGTACTCCCAGGACGGCGTCGTCTTCCAGAACCGTGAGGGCCTGCTGCCCGGTCACAGCACGGGCTACTACCACGAGTACACCGTCATCACCCCCGGCTCGCCCACGCGCGGCGCCCGCCGGATCATCACCGGGCAGCAGTGGGAGGAGGACTACTACACCGCCGACCACTACGCCTCCTTCCGCCGGGTCGACTTCGCCTGCTGATCCCGACTTCCTCCCCCACCCAGGCCGCCGTACCGCCCCACACGGGGCGGGACGGCGGCCGTCGTCCGTGCGGCGCGGCCGCTACGACGGCTGGAGGACGGAGAGGATGTTGCCCGCGGGATCGGTGAACCAGGCGATGAGCGGGCCCCCCTGGCGGACGACCCCCTTCTCGTCCTGCTCGAAGCCGGGGTACCGCTCGAAACGGATGCCGCGTCCGGTCAGCTCGTCGACGGCCGCGTCGATGTCCTCGACGGGGAAGTTGAGCAGGGTGAAACCGGCCGGAGCGTGGTCGTCCTTCGGGTAGACGAGGATCTCCGCGCCACCCGCGATGTGGAGGGTGAGCAGGCCGTGCTCCTCGGTCACCCGCAGGCCGAGGGTCTCGCCGTAGAACTCCTTCGCCCGCTGGATGTCGTCCACTGCGAAACCGCTGAACGCCCTGGTGTCGCTGAACACGCGCCGTCCTCCCGTATGCGTCCCGACGGCCTTCAGCCGACGGCCGACTGCCAAGAGTGCCGACCCGGCCGCGCGGGTGCGGCGCGTCCGCACCGGCGCGCGCCGCCGATTCCCCCGAAAGCACGAGCCCGGACCGTTCTCACGGGAGCGCTCTCCGGGCCGGAGGACACCGGATACCCTGCAGATCCCGACGCAGCCGCTCCGCTGCCGACCCGCGACAGGAATGGAGCCCGCCGTGCCCGAGCAGCCCACCGGACACCGACCCACTCTGGAAGCCGTCGCGGCGCACGCCGGGGTGTCCCGGGCGACGGTCTCGCGTGTGGTCAACGGCGGGGCGGGGGTGCGGCAGACCGTCGCGGACAAGGTGCGCGAAGCCGTGGCCGAGCTGGGCTACGTACCCAACCCGGCGGCCCGAACCCTCGTCACCCGGCGCACCGGGGCCGTGGCGGTCATCATCGCCGAGCCGGAGGTCCGCATCTTCTCCGACCCCTACTTCTCCCAGCAGGTCCGCGGCATCAGCAAGGAACTCACAGCCCACGACACCCAGTTGGTGCTCCTGCTGGTGGAAGGGCCGGAGGATCACGAGCGGATCGCCCGGTACCTGGCCGGCGGCCACGTCGACGGGGCGCTCGCCTTCTCCCTGCACACCGACGACCCGCTCCCCGCGATCGCGGCCCGCATCGGGCTGCCCACGGTGTACGGAGGCCGACCCGCGTGGACCCCGGCCCCGGGCGGACCCGCCGGGGTGACGTACGTCGACGCCGACAACCGGGGCGGGGCGCGGCTGGCCGTACGCCACCTCACCGACACCGGCCGCACCCGCATCGCGCACATCGCCGGCCCGGACGACATGACCTCGGCGACCGACCGCCTGGACGGCTACCGGGACGCCCTGCCGCCCGGCTGCCCGCCGATGGTGGCCGAAGGCGACTTCACGGTGGAGGGCGGGGCGCGGGCGATGGCGGACCTGCTGGAGCGGCATCCGCGACTCGACGCCGTCTTCGCCGCCAGCGACCAGATGGCGGTCGGTGCGCTGCGCGTCCTGCGGGAGCGGGGCCGGCGGGTACCGCAGGACGTCGCCCTGGTCGGCTTCGACGACATGCGGTCGGTGGCCGAGTGCGCCGATCCGCCGCTGACCACCGTCCACCAGGACATCGAGGGCATGGGCCGGATGATGGCCCGGCTGCTGCTGGGCGCCCTGGACCGGGACCGCGGGGGGATCCTCACCCCGACCTCCCTGATCACCCCGACCGGGCTGGTGCGCCGCGACTCGGCCTGACCGGGCGCGGGAGGCGTCCCCCGCTTCCGGCCGTCAACCACGCCTGCCCGCACAGCCGTTACGCGTTCAGGTCTTGACGGGAAGATCCGGGCGGGGCACTCT
The DNA here is from genome assembly GCF_052114405.1 of Streptomyces sp. M-16. NCBI lineage: Bacteria > Bacillati > Actinomycetota > Actinomycetes > Kitasatosporales > Streptomycetaceae > Streptomyces > Streptomyces sp. M-16. The sequence goes on from NZ_JBFRER010000118.1 coordinate 21,625, forward strand.
CCAGACGCAGCGCTTGAGAGCGCTCTCAGCCGTGTACGGCGAAGCCACCGTGCACGTCGAAGCCACCGTGCACGTCGAAGCCACCGTGTACGCCGAAGCCAAGGGGAGATCAGCCATGCCCACAGCCCGAGCCGCCACCACCACCGGCGTCCCCGCCGGCACCACCCCCGCCAGAACCCGGAGCCTCGCCCTCCGACTCGGCGCGGTCGCCCTCGCCGGTGCCCTGCTGGCCGCCTGCGGATCCGGCGCGGAACCGGAGGGCGCCGCCGCGGGCGCCGGGGGCAAGGTCACCGTCACCGTCGACCTCTTCGGCTCGTTCGGCTACAAGGAGGCCGGGCTCTACGCGGAGTACGAGAAGCTCCATCCGGAGGTCACGGTCAAGCAGACGGACACCGAGGACGAACAGGACTACTGGAAGTCCCTGCAGACCCGGCTCGCGGGCGGGGGAGGCCTCGCCGACGTACAGGGCATCGAGGTCGGCCGGATCGCCGCGGTGACCCAGCAGCAGTCGGACAGGTTCGAGGACCTCACCGCCTACGGGGCGGGCGCGCTGCGGAACTCCTTCGCCGACGCCAAGTGGTCGGCGGCCACCACCAAGGACGGCAAGGTGCTGGGCCTGGGCACCGACGTGGGACCCGAGGCCATGTGCTACCGCCGCGACCTGTTCGAGAAGGCCGGACTGCCCACCGGACGCGAGGAACTCGCCGCCAAGTGGTCCACCTGGGACGGGTACCTGGAGCTGGGCCGGCGCTACCGCGACCACGCCCCCGACAAGAGCGCCTGGCTGGACAGCGTGGGCAGCCTCTACGCCGTCATGTCCGGACAGGCGAAGGAACGTTACTACGACGCCGCCGGCGCCCTGGTGTACGAGACCAACCCGGCCGTGAGGACGGCGTGGGACACCTCCGTGCGCGCCGCACAGGACGGACTGAGCGCCAAGCTCGACCAGTGGTCCCCGCCGTGGAACCAGGCCTTCGCCGCCGGTTCCTTCGCCACCCTCCCGTGCCCCGCCTGGATGCTCGGCTACATCAAGGGCCAGGCGGGCGACGCCGGTGCGGGCAAGTGGGACATCGCCGCGCTGCCGGGCGGCGCCGGGAACTGGGGCGGTTCCTACCTCGCGGTCCCGCGCGCCGCGAAGCACAAGAAGGAGGCATACGCGCTCATCCAGTGGCTCACCGCCCCCGAACAGCAGGCCCGGCTCTTCGAGAAGCAGGGCTCCTTCCCCTCCTCCACCGGCGCGATCGCCAAGGTCGCCGACGTCAAGGACCCCTACTTCTCGCAGGCACCCACCGGCCGGATATTCGGCGACGCCGCCAAGGCCGCCCCCGTCCAGGTGCTCGGAGCCGCCGACAAGACCATCGCCGACCAGATCACGAACGCGCTGAGCGAGGTCGAGCGCAAGGGGACCGCCCCGGACAAGGCGTGGGAGACCGCCAAGAAGGGCGTGCGGAACGCCACCGGCTGACCGCCGCCGACCGCTCCCGCCCCCAGCCGTCGCCCCCGAAGGGCCCGCCGATGACCCGCCTCGCCCCATCGACCACCACCGGTACCGGACCCCCGCCCCCCGCCCGACGGGTCCGGCGCTCCCTGGCCCCGTACGCCTACGTCGCTCCGTTCTTCACCCTCTTCGCCGCCTTCGGCCTCTTCCCGCTCCTCTACACCGCCTACGTCTCCCTCTACCGCGTCGAACTCCAGACGCCCGGAGCGATGCAGTGGAGGGGCCTGGACAACTACGCGGCGCTCTTCTCCGACAGCTACTTCTGGACCGCGCTGCGCAACACCTTCACCATCGGGGTCCTCTCCACCGTCCCCCAGCTCGCCATGGCCCTCGGCCTCGCCCACCTGCTCAACCGCCGCCTGCGCGCCCGCACCTTCTTCCGTACCGCCGTCCTGCTCCCGTACGCCACCTCCGTCGCCGCCGCCACCCTCGTCTTCGCCCAGCTCTTCGGCCGCGACTTCGGCCTGGTCAACTACCTCCTCGGCCTCACCGGCATCGGCCCGGTGGACTGGCAGACCGGCACCGTCGCCTCCCAGCTCGCGGTCTCCTCGATCGTGGTGTGGCGCTGGACCGGCTACAACGCCCTGATCTACCTGGCCGGCATGCAGAGCATCCCGGTCGAGCTCTACGAGGCCGCCGAGCTGGACGGAGCCTCCGGCTGGCGGCAGTTCGTCCACGTCACCCTGCCCGGACTGCGCCCCACGATCGTCTTCACCGCCGTCGTCTCGACCATCGGCGCCACCCAGCTCTTCGGTGAACCGCTGCTCTTCGAGGGCTCCGTCTCGGGCGGCATCTCGCACCAGTACCAGACCCTCGGCCTCTACCTGTACGAACAGGGCTGGGGCTTCTTCCACCTGGGCCGCGCCGCCGCGATCGCCTGGGTGATGTTCCTCCTCATCCTGGTACTGGTGGGCGCCAACGCCCTCCTCGTACGGAGCCGTTCCCGCAAGGAGGCCGCCCGATGACCGCCGTCACAGCCCCACCCTCGCGCCGCGCGGCCGCCGGGCCCCCCGCCGCCCCCGTCCGCCGGCGCGGCC
>NZ_JBFRER010000119.1:0-38039 GCF_052114405.1 Streptomyces sp. M-16
GTATCAACTTCTGGCGTTGATTTTTGGCACGCTGTTGAGTTCTCAAGGAACGGAYGCTTCCTTTGTACTCACCCTCTCGGGCTTTCCTCCGGGCTTTCGTTCTGTGTTCTTGCGTTTCCGACTCTATCAGACTCTTTCGTGTCCGATTTCCTCGGCGCTTTCGAGGTTCTGCGCTTTCGCGCTTTCCCTTTCCGGCGATTCCAACCTTACCAGATCATTTCCGCGCCGTTTCCGGTTCTGGATTTGAATTCGGTGACCGTTGGGGGGTCGGTGCCTTTCGGCGCTCCGCTACGTTAGCGCTTTCCCCTTCCGACTCATAATCGAGTCGACGGGCAGGGAATTCGGGCATGCCGAATAGGACCCCGCCAGGGGTAAGTCGTAGGTAGTGGTTTCGCCGTTCTGGGGGTCTGCGAAGGCAGTACCCCGTTCAAGCGGCTCGGGCTACGTTAGGCGTCCGTCACGGCCGAGTCAAGTTGGGCGGCGGCGCGGCGCGTGGGGGCGGTAGGGGCTCACCGTCGGGTCGCCGGTGAGCCAGTAGCGGTAGGGATGGGCGGCCCCCGCACCGCCGACCCCCGTGCGGGGCCCGTTGCTCACCAGGTCGGGCGGGGTGGCGGTGCCGGCGAGGAGGGACAGGGGGGAATCGGGGCCGGCGCAGAGGTCCGTACCGTCGAGGGAGCGGTCGACGTCGAGGGCCGTGGCCAGACGGGCCGGACCCTTGGCCAGTTCTCGGGGGTTCCTGGCGGAAAGTCGACGTTTTGCTGCGAGATCGGCGCCCACCGTGATCTCCCCGGCGCGCAGCAGGACCCCGCTCGCGTGGCCGGGCGGGCCGCACACCAGGTTGAGGCTGAACCACATGCCGTAGATGAAGTAGACGTACGCGTGTCCGGGCGGGCCGAACATGGACGCGTTGCGGCCGGTGCGGCCGCGGTAGGCGTGGGAGCCGGGGTCGGCCGCGCCCTCGTAGGCCTCGACCTCCGTGATGCGCAGCTCCACGGGGCCGTCCGGGGTACGGCGGACGAGGATGCGGCCCAGCAGGTCGGGGGCCACGGTGAGGACCGGCCGGTCGAAGAAGGACCGGGGCAGGGGCGTACGGTCGGGGCGCGCGCTCATCCGGTCGAGCGTAGTGGAACGGGCGCCCGTGCAACCGGGGCCTAAGGTTCCGCGTTGGTAAGGGGTAGGCGCGACGTAGTCGCCAGTCCTTAGATCCGTATCAGGGGAGATTGAGCATGGGGTTCAGGAAGCTGTTCGCGAGCCTGGGTGCCGGTGGTGCTTCGGTGGACACGATCATCACCGAGCCGAACGTGGTGCCGGGTGGGATCGTCCAGGGCGAGGTCCGGATCCAGGGCGGGTCCGTGGAACAGCAGATCGAGGGACTGTCCGTCGGCCTCCAGGCGCGGGTGGAGGTGGAGGGCGGCGACCACGAGTACAAGCAGGACGTCGTCTTCACCAAGCAGCGCCTCGGCGGTGCCTTCCAGGTGCAGGCCGGCGCACTGCACGTGGTGCCGTTCGGTTTGGAGATCCCGGCGGAGACGCCGATCACCCACTTCGGGGGCCAGCACCTGCACGGGATGAACATCGGGGTCAGCACCGAGCTGGAGATCGCGCGCGCGGTGGACGCGGGCGACCTCGACCCGATCAACGTGCACCCGGTGCCGGCGCAGCAGGCGATCCTCGACGCCTTCCGGCAGCTGGGCTTCTCGTTCCGCAGCGCGGACATGGAGCGCGGGCACATCCGCGGCACCCGGCAGACGCTGCCGTTCTACCAGGAGATCGAATTCCTGCCGCCGTCGCAGTACCGCGGTCTGAACCAGGTGGAGCTGACCTTCGTCTCGGACGGCCGTGAGATGGACGTCGTGCTGGAGATGGACAAGAAGCCGGGCCTGTTCAGCGAGGGCAGTGACACCTACCGCTGCTTCCAGGTGGGTCTGCAGTCGTACGAGGGAACGGACTGGGCCGCGTACCTGAACCAGTGGATCGCGTCGGTCGGTTCGCAGCGCAACTGGTTCTAGGCTCGGGCCCGTACGCCCGTACGCGTTTCCCCTCAGGAGGTACAGCAGTGGCCGAACAGAACAGGGCTCCCCTTCCGCACGCTTTCCACCCGGAGGTGCATTCCTTCACGGTGACGAGCGACGACGTCGCACCGGGGGCCGATCTGCACGCGGCCCAGGTACTGACGGGCAAGAACGTCTCGCCGCACCTGCGGTGGGAGGGCTTCCCCGAGGGGACGAAGAGCTTCGCGGTGACCTGCTTCGACCCGGACGCCCCCACGGGCAGCGGGTTCTGGCACTGGGTGCTCTTCGACCTGCCGGTCTCGGTGACCGAGCTGCCGGCCGGTGCGGGGAGCGGGGACTTCGCCGGGCTGCCCGAGGGGGCCGTGCACGCGCGGAACGACTACGGCACGCGTGACTTCGGCGGCGCCGCTCCGCCGCGCGGGGAGCGGCACCGGTACGTGTTCACCGTCTACGCGGTGGACCGGGAGCAGCTCGGGCCGGACGAGGACTCGTCTCCGGCGGTCGTCGGTTTCCATCTTCGGTTCCACGCGCTCGGCCGGGCCCAGCTGATCGGTGAGTACGAGGCTCCGGTGCGCTGATCGTTCTCTGCGTGTTCGCCCGGTCCTGGTCTAAAGACGGCCAGGACCGGGCATTTTTATTGCGTTGTCCCGCGTGGCGCGCGCGGCCAGAGTGGTTGCGGGCCCTGCCGCCGGGGTGGTCGCGGGCCTGCACACGGGAGGTGGGCGAGATGCGGGACACGCTGGTACTGAACGCGAGCTTCGAGCCGTTGTCGACGGTGACGCTGAACCGGGCTGTGGTCCTGGTGCTCCAGGACAAGGCCGTGGTCGAACAGTCGCATCCCGAGCTGCGTGTGCGTGCGGCCACCATGGAGTTGCCGATGCCGCGGGTGATCAGGCTGTGCAGGTACGTCCGGGTGCCCTTCCGAAGACATGCTCCCTGGTCACGGAGGGGGGTGTTGGTCCGGGACCAACACCGGTGCGCGTACTGCGGGAAGCGCGCGACGACCGTGGACCACGTACTCCCGAGGGCGCAGGGCGGTGGGGACACCTGGCTGAACACGGTGGCCTCCTGCGCCGAGGACAACCACCGCAAGGCGGCGCGGACTCCTGAGGAGGCGGGGATGCCGTTGCTGCGCAAGCCCTTCGTCCCGTCTCCGGCCGACGCGATGCTGCTCGCCCTCGGGGTGGGCGGGCAGGACGGGCTGCCCGAGTGGCTCGGGCGTAGCGCCTGAGCCACTCGTCCGCTGGGCGGCGTATTCCTCGTACGCCGTTCAGCGGAGGAGGAGCTGGACGATCGCCAGGATCCCGACCGTCACGATGACGGCGCGCAGGACGGTCGGCGGGAGCCGCCGGCCGACCTTGGCGCCGATCTGGCCGCCGATGGTGGAGCCGAGGGCGATGAGGACCACGGCCGTCCAGTCGAACTCGGCGACGAAGAGGAAGAAGACGGCCGCGATGCCGTTGACGAGGGCGGCCACGACGTTCTTGACGGCGTTGATCCGTTGCAGGTCGTCGTGGAGGAAGAGGCCCATCAGCCCGAGGTAGAGGACGCCCTGCGCGGCGCCGAAGTAGCCCCCGTAGGCGCTGGCGAGCAGCATGCCGGTCATGAGGACCGGGCCGCCGTCCGGGTGGGCGGTGTCGCTGCCGGCGGCTTCCTGGCGGCGGCGCACGGCCGCGGCGAGGCGGGGCTGGAGGACGACGAGGACGAGTGCCAGGCCGATGAGGACGGGCACGATCGTGTCGAAGGAGTCCGACGGCAGGTTGAGGAGCAGGATCGCGCCCGCGAGGCCGCCGACGAGGGAGACCGCGCCGAGGCGCAGGACGCGGGCGCGCTGGCCCCGGAGCTCCTTGCGGTAGCCGAAGGCTCCGCTGAGGGAACCGGGCACCAGGCCCAGGGTGTTGGACACGTTCGCGGTGACCGGGGGCAGTCCGGTGGCGAGCAGCACCGGGAAGGTGATCAGGGTGCCGGATCCGACGATGGTGTTGATGGTGCCGGCGCCGATTCCGGCGGCGAAGACCGCGAGTGATTCCCAGACGGACATGGACATGGACATGGACGGAGCCATCCCCTTTGCGTGAGTGAGTCGCCTCCCCGCCATGAAGGTCGAGGGGCCTCACTGATCATGCACGAGGGGAGGGCGGCGTCAGTCGATGGGGGGCTGTTCCCGGCGGTCCTTCGCACTGTCGGCCCCGGGGGCGCCCTTGCCGGGGGCCTGGGGGTTGAAGCCGCTCGAACCGCCGCCCATGGGGCCGAAGTTGCCCATGGCTCCGGAGAGGCCCTTGAGGGCGTCCCCGATCTCGCTCGGCACGATCCAGAGTTTGTTGGCGTCGCCCTCGGCGATCTTCGGGAGCATCTGGAGGTACTGGTAGGCGAGGAGCTTCTGGTCGGCGTCGCCGGCGTGGATGGACTCGAAGACCGTACGGATGGCCTGGGCCTCGCCCTCGGCCCTCAGCGCGGCGGCCTTGGCCTCACCTTCGGCGCGGAGGATGGAGGACTGCTTCTCGCCCTCGGCGCGCAGGATCTCGGACTGGCGGACACCTTCGGCCTGGAGGATGGCGGCGCGCTTGTCGCGGTCGGCGCGCATCTGCTTCTCCATCGAGTCCTGGATGGAGGTCGGCGGCTCGATCGCCTTGAGCTCGACGCGGTTGACGCGGATGCCCCACTTGCCGGTGGCCTCGTCGAGGACTCCGCGCAGGGCGGCGTTGATCTCCTCGCGGGAGGTCAGCGTCCGCTCCAGGTCCATGCCGCCGATGATGTTGCGCAGCGTGGTGACGGTGAGCTGCTCGATGGCCTGGATGTAGCTGGCCACCTCGTACGTCGCGGCGCGGGCGTCGGTCACCTGGTAGTAGATGACGGTGTCGATGTTGACGACCAGGTTGTCCTGGGTGATGACCGGCTGCGGCGGGAAGGGGACGACCTGCTCGCGGAGGTCGATCCGGTTGCGGATCGAGTCGATGAACGGGACGACGATGTTGAGGCCCGCGTTGAGGGTGCGGGTGTAGCGGCCGAACCGCTCGACGATGGCTGCGCTGGCCTGCGGGATCACCTGGATCGTCTTGACCAGGGCGATGAAGACCAGAACCACCAGGATGATCAGGACGATGATGATCGGTTGCATGCGGTTCCCCGTGCCCTTCCGGCTGTCTGTGCTGCCCCGTTCAGCGGAGTCTCGCAGACCCCGGGGCCGCGGGTGGGCTGCTTGCTCACATGACGACCGCGGTCGCCCCGTCGATGTCGACCACGTCGACGGACTGACCCGGTTCGAAACTGCTGTCGACGTCCAGGGTGCGGGCGGACCAGACCTCGCCCGCGAGTTTGATCCGGCCGCCGCTGCCGTCGACGCGTTCGAGGACGAGGGCGGATCGGCCCTTCAACGCCTCGATGCCGCTGCGGTGTTGGGGCCGCTGGTCCCGGTGGCGGTTGGCGATCGGCCGGACGACGGCGATCAGCGCGACCGACACGAGGACGAAGACCAGGACCTGGGCCACCGCTCCCCCGCCGAGGGCCGCCGTACCGGCGGCCGCGAGCGCGCCGACGGCGAACATGCCGAACTCCGGCAGCGCGGTCAGGACGAGCGGGATGCCCAGTCCGGCCGCGCCGATGAGCCACCACACCCACGCGTCGATGTTCACATCGTCATGGTAGGTCGGGTGGGTGCGGTCCGGACAGGGCGCGAGCGCGGGCACGCGCCCCGGGCCGGCGGCGGATCGGGGCTCTACAGCGCTCAGCGCAGCGGCAGGCCCTGGGCGGTCCAGCGGTCGTGGTCGTTGCGCTCGACGACCAGCGGGAGGCCGAAGCAGAGGGAGAGGTTGCGCGAGGTCAGTTCCAGGTCGATGGGACCGGCGGTGACGACCTTGCCCTGACGGATCATGAGGACGTGCGTGAAGCCGGGGGCGATCTCCTCGACGTGGTGCGTGACCATGACCATCGAGGGGGCCATCGGGTCGCGGGCGAGGCGGCCGAGGCGGCGTACGAGGTCCTCGCGGCCGCCGAGGTCCAGGCCAGCGGCGGGCTCGTCGAGGAGGAGGAGCTCGGGGTCGGTCATCAGGGCGCGGGCGATCAGGGTGCGCTTGCGCTCGCCCTCGGAGAGGGTCCCGAACTTCCGGTCGAGGTAGTCGCTCATGCCGAGGCGGTCGAGGAAGGCGCGGGCGCGCTGCTCATCGACGTCCTCGTACTCCTCCTGCCAGGTCGCGGTCATGCCGTAGGCGGCGGTGAGCACGGTCTGCAGGACGGTCTGCCGCTTCGGGAGCTTGTCGGCCAGCGCGATGCCGGCCACGCCGATGCGCGGGCGCAGCTCGAAGACGTCGGCGCCGGGCTTGCCGAGGGTGCTGCCGAGGATGGTGGCGGAGCCCTTGGTGGGGAAGAGGTAGCTGGAGGCGAGGTTCAGCAGCGTGGTCTTGCCGGCGCCGTTGGGGCCGAGGATCACCCAGCGCTCCCCCTCCTTCACCGACCAGGAGACCTGGTCCACCAGAGCCCGGCCCTCGCGGACCACGGATACGTCCACCAGCTCCAGAACATCGCTCATGAGCGTGTTGTCACCCCTTGCAGTCACGGTTCTCTGTGCGCGCCTGTAGGCGCGGCCCCAGGGGAAAACCTACGCCACTCTCGGAGGGCCACGGGCGCCAGGCCGGGTCCGGCGCCGGATCCGTAGAGTGGGGGGATGCTTTTCGAACCACGTTCAGGGCGGCTGGCCGCCTGGGGGAACGCTCTGCTGGCCGGTCAGGTCTCGCCCGACGAGGCCGCGCTGTCGATCGTGGGCGAGGACGCCGTGCACCGGGTGGCCGGGCTGCCGGGGGAGGCGGGGCCGGTCGGGCTCACGCTGGCGCTCGGGCGGCTGCGTGCGCTGGGGGTGAGCGGGCTTCGGGTGGCGCTGCCGGCGCCGGGGCATCCGCTGGGGCTGAGCGGGCCGCCGGAGTTCAACGCGCGGGCGCTGGAGGCCGAGGAGGCCGTGGTGTGCGCGGGTGCGGCGCTGGGTCTGGTGCCGGAGGTGACGGAGGCGGGTCCGGCCGGTGACGTGCACGTCTCGGTGCTGTGGCAGTGCCTGCCGGTGCGGGAGGCCCCGCCGGCGGACGTGCCCTCGCTCGGGGAGGCCGAGCGGGAGCTGGCGGAGGCGCTGCGCGAGGCGACGGTGGTGCTGACCCGGCTGGACGTGGCGGGGTCGGGTCCGGTGGCGGAGGCGGCGCTGTCGGCGTACCGGGCGCGGGCGGAGGCGGGCCGTGACGTGCTGGCGCCCGGGTACCCGGCGCGGGCGGTACGGGTGCTGGCGCTGGCGCAGCGGGTGGACCTGATGGTGTCGCTGGCGTACGAGAACGGGCACGGCGGTGCGGTGGCCGCCTCGGAGATGGCGGCGCGGGCCGAGGCCCTGCGGCCGGTGGAGCGGGTGGCCCGGCGGGCGCTGGTCGCGGCGTACAACGCGGCGGTCGAACAGCGGTAGCCCGCCGCGGGCCCGGGCGGTCGCGGAACGGCTGCGGGCCGGTCGCGGGCCGGGTGCGGCACGGCCCCGCTTCCCGGGGAGAAGGGGGAAGCGGGGCCTGCGGGGTGCGGCCGGCACCCCGGGGGGTGCGGGAGCCGGCCGGGTGCGTCAGGCGTTGACGCCGTTGTTGCCGAAGGCGGGGTTGAGCAGGCCGATCACGTTGACGGTGTTGCCGACCACGTTCACGGGGACGTGCACGGGGACCTGGAGCAGGTTCCCGGAGGCCACGCCGGGCGAGTTCAGGGCCTCGCCCTCCGCGGACGCACCGCCGTGCGCCGAGGAGACACCGGCGCCGGCGGCGACGAGGCCGCCCGCGATCATGGTGGCGGCTGCGGCCTTCTTGAAGTTCTTCACGTTCTCGTCCTCCAGTACGTCTGCCGCGACCAGCCGTCGCGGCACGTGCTGGAGAACGGCGCCCCGGCCCGTGGGGATACGCCATGTGGGCTACATACACCCGACCGTATGAATCTCCCTTGAAGGGATTGTCGTTCCGGTCAGTCCGCGAGGCCGTGTCTGACCGCCCACAGGGCGGCCTGCGTCCGGTCGGAGAGGTCCAGTTTCATCAGGATGTTCGACACGTGCGTCTTGACCGTCTTCTCGGAGAGGACGAGCGCCCTGGCGATCTCCCGGTTGGAGCGGCCGTCCGCGATCAGGCCGAGGACCTCGCGCTCGCGGTCGGTCAGCGCGCCCGGGCGGCCCGCCGCGGCGGGCCGGTCGTCCTGGGCGGCGAGCAGGGCCTCGGCCACCTCCGGCTGGAGCAGGACGTGGCCCGCGTGCACGGAGCGGATGGCTCCGGCGAGCGCGTCGGGGTCGATGTCCTTGTAGAGGTACCCGGCGGCTCCGGCCCGCAGGGCGGGGACCACCGTCCGCTGTTCCGTGAAGCTGGTGACGATCAGGACCCGCGCCGGGTTCGCGAGCCCGCGCAGTCTGCGCAGGGCCTCGATGCCGTCGGTGCCCGGCATCTTGACGTCCATCAGGATCACGTCGGGCCGCAGCTCCTCGGCACGGGCGATGCCCTCCTCGCCGTCGGCGGCCTCGCCGACCACCTCGATGTCCTCCTGGACCTCCAGGAAGGTGCGCAGGCCGCGCCGGACCACCTGGTGGTCGTCGACCAGCAGGACGCGGACGCGGTGACGGCCGGGAACCTCAGCCACCGGGTACCTCCATCTCGATCGTGGTGCCCCGACCGGGCTCCGAGAGGACGTCGAGGCGGCCTCCGGCCCCGCTCGCCCGGTCCCGCATGGAGACCAGCCCGAGGTGGCGGCCCGCCTTGCGGACGGTGGGCGGGGAGAACCCCCGGCCCCAGTCGCGCACGCGCAGCAGGGCGCCGCCGGCGGCGGTGCGGGCGAGGGTGACCTCGACGCGGTCGGCGCCGGAGTGGCGCAGGGCGTTGTGGAGGGCCTCCTGGGCGACGCGCAGGAGCGCTTCCTCCTGGGACGCGGGCAGTGCCCGTACGCCGTCACAGGTGAAGGTGACGGCCGCGGTGTGGGCGCGGTCCAGGACACGGACGTGGTTGCGCAGGGTGGCAACGAGGCCGTCCTCGTCCAGCGCGGCGGGCCGCAGCTCGGTGACGGCGGCGCGCAGCTCGTCGGCGGCCTCCGCGGCCAGTACGGCGACCTCCTGGAGCTCCCCCTTGGCCCGGGCGGGGTCCCGGTCGACGAGGGCGGCGGCGGCCTGCGCGGTCAGGCGCAGGGAGAACAGCTTCTGGCTGACGGCGTCGTGCAGCTCGTGGGCGAGGCGCGAGCGCTCCTCGGCGATGGTCAGCTCGCGGCTGCGCTCGTAGAGGCGGGCGTTGGTGAGGGCTATGGCGGCGTGCTGGGCGAGGAGGGAGAGGAGTTCCTCGTCCTCGTCGGTGAAGCCGCCGGGGCCGCTCCCGCCTCGTTTGTTCGCGAGGAAGAGGGCGCCGAGGGTCTCCTCCCCGTCCCGGATGGGCAGGCCGAGGAAGTCGGACATGTCGGGGTGGGCGGCGGGCCAGCCCCCGAAACGCGGGTCCTGGCGCACGTCGGCGAGCCGCTCGGGCTCCTCCTGGTGGAGCATCGCGGCGAGGATGCCGTGCTGGCGGGGCAGCGGGCCGATGCGGCGCCACTGTTCCTCGCTGATGCCGTCCACGRCGAACTGGGCGAAGCCGCCGTGGTCGTCGGGGACGCCCAGGGCCGCGTACTCGGCGTCCAGCAGTTCCCGGGCGGAGGCGACGATCGTCCGCAGGACGTCGTGGACCTCCAGGCGGCGGCTCATGGCGAGCAGCGCGCTGCTGACGGCCGCCAGTCCCGAGCGGGGTCCGTTGTGCATGGGGCCACCGTACCGGCGGCCCTGACCTGCGGGATCGGGCTTCGGGCGTAGGACCGGGGCCGGAGCCGGTCAGCCCGGGGGCGGGGGTGAGGGGGCTACCCGTCCACCCAAAGGAGGAGGCGGCGGGGGGCTTGCCCCTCCTCACGGTGGAGGGCGGTCACACGGTGCATTGCTGGTGCAACTCTGGGTGAGACCGTTACGAGGCCGATGTGAGCCCGCGCATAGGACGCACATCACTTACGAAGCCGCCTAGTGGACGCGTAAAGACGCTGTCAGTGCGGGCGCGCCTTGCGCCGGGGGCCGCATCCGGGCTCCGGCCGCAGGGGCTGATCCACTAAGCGGGATCGTACGTCACACCTTTGCCAGGCGATTTTGCCGCCGCTAAGAATGTCGACGTCGCCCAGCGCCGCCGGATCCCGGATCCTTGCGGCGCTGTCCTGGCACCGCCCCTTGATTCCCCACGGGGTGCCCCCGTCGAAGAGGTTGCCCCGCCATGTCTGCTTCCAGCACTCCCGGTCACAGTCGTCTGACGAAGGCACACAAGCTCTCCCTCGCCGGTGTCGCCACGCTCGGCGCCGCCGCCCTCGCCTTCTCCCTCGTCCCGGCCGGTGCCGGTGACGGTGCCGCCCAGGCGCGGCCGGAGGCGGTCGTGTCCGTGGCCCCCGTGGCGTGGACCCAGTCGGTGAAGCAGAACCTCAACGCGCAGCACCTCGTCGCCGACCAGAAGGCCAAGGACGCCGCGAAGGCGAAGGCCGAGGCGCAGGCGAAGAAGGACCGCGAGCAGAAGGCGGCGGCGAGCCGTTCCACGGTCCGCACCCCGATCTTCGCGAACAACCTGGACGGCTGGATCAAGGAAGCCCTCTTCATCATGAAGAAGGAGGGCATCCCGGGCACGTACTCCGGCATCCACCGCAACATCATGCGCGAGTCGAGCGGCAACCCCCGCGCGATCAACAACTGGGACATCAACGCCCAGAACGGCATCCCGTCGAAGGGCCTGCTCCAGGTCATCCAGCCGACCTTCGCGGCGTACCACGTCAAGGGCACCAAGTTCGACCTGTACGACCCGGTCGCGAACATCGTCGCCGCGTGCAACTACGCCGCCGACCGCTACGGCTCGATGGACAACGTGAACAGCGCCTACTAGGCACCGCGTACCCCCATGCGCCTCAGGGCGGCCCCCGGACTTCCGGGTGCCGCCCTGAGGCGTTCGCGTGCGGGGTGCGCCCCCGCCGGCCGCGCTACTTGCGCATGACCTCGGGCTCGTGGCGGCGCAGCAGCCGGGCCACCGCGAAGCCGCAGATGACGCCGAGGGACACCAGGACGAAGATGTCCACGAACCACTGGCCGGTGGTGTGGTCCCACAGCGGGTCGGTGTTGGTGGGGTTCTGCATGTCCCACGGCGCCATGAGCTTGCCCAGGTTCAGGGTGGTGCCGGCGGCGCCGATGGCCCAGCGGGAGGGCATCAGGTAGGCGAACTGCTCCAGGCCGATCTTGTCGTACAGCTGGAACAGGATGCCGGTGAAGACGACCTGGACGATCGCGAACATGACGAGCAGCGGCATGGTCTTCTCGGCGGTCTTCACCAGCGAGGAGATCACCAGGCCGAACATCATCGCGGTGAAGCCGAGCGCGGTGACCGAGATGCAGAGCTCGACGGCCGGGTTCATGAACAGGCCCTCGGCCGGCAGCTTGCGCGGGGTGAAGGCGATGGCGCAGATGATCACGCCCTGGATGGCCGTGATCAGGCCGAGGACGATCACCTTCGACATGAGGTACGCCGACCGGGACAGGCCGGTCGCGCGCTCTCGCTCGTAGATGACGCGTTCCTTGATCAGCTCACGGACCGAGTTGGCCGCGCCCGAGAAGCACATGCCGACCGCGAGGATCAGCATGATCGTGCCGGCGTCACCGTTGAAGCGGCTCGGCGGGGTCGGCGGGGCCAGGCCGAACTTCGCGGGGATCACGATGGAGACCACGCCCAGGACGGCGGGCAGCAGCAGCATCAGGGCGAGGAAGCCCTTGTCGGAGGCGATCACCGAGGTGTAGCGGCGCATCAGCGTCCACAGCTGCGATCCCCAGGCCTGCGGCTTCGGCGGGATCATCTGCTGCGGCGGCATCGCGACCTGCTGCGGGGCGACCGCGTCGAGGTCGGCGGCGTAGAGCTGGTAGTGCTGCGAGCCCTTCCAGCGGCCGGCCCAGTCGTAGTCGCGGTAGTTCTCGAAGGCGGAGAACACGTCGGCCCAGGTGGTGTAGCCGAAGAAGTTCAGCGCCTCGTCCGGCGGGCCGAAGTAGGCGACGGATCCGCCCGGCGCCATGACCAGCAGCTTGTCGCAGAGCGACAGCTCGGCGACGGAGTGCGTGACGACGAGGACGGTGCGGCCGTCGTCGGCGAGGCCGCGCAGCAGCTGCATGACGTCGCGGTCCATGCCCGGGTCGAGGCCGGAGGTCGGCTCGTCCAGGAAGATCAGCGACGGCTTGGTGAGCAGCTCCAGGGCCACGGACACGCGCTTGCGCTGACCACCCGAGAGCGAGGTGATCTTCTTGTCCTTGTGGATGTCGAGCTTGAGCTCGCGCAGCACCTCGTCGATGCGGGCGGCGCGCTCGGACTCGGCGGTGTCGCCCGGGAAGCGGAGCTTGGCCGCGTACTTCAGGGCGGTGCTGACCTTCAGTTCCTTGTGCAGGATGTCGTCCTGCGGGACCAGGCCGATGCGCTGGCGGAGCTCCGCGAACTGCTTGTACAGGTTGCGGTTGTCGTAGAGGACGTCGCCCTCGTTGGCGGGCCGGTAGCCGGTCAGCGCCTTCAGCAGGGTCGACTTGCCCGAGCCCGAGGGGCCGATGACACCGATCAGCGACTTCTCCGGGACGCCGAAGGTGACGTCCTTGAGGATCTGCTTGCCGCCGTCGACCGTGACCGTGAGGTGGCGGGCCGAGAAGGAGACGTCACCGGTGTCGACGAACTCCTCGAGGCGGTCGCCGACGATCCGGAAGGTGGAGTGGCCGACGCCGACGATGTCGTTCGGGCCGAGCAGGGTGCTGCCGGACTTGGGCAGCGGCTGGCCGTTGACGTAGGTGCCGTTGTGGCTGCCGAGGTCGTGGATCTCGAAGCGTCCGCCGGTGGAGCGGAACTCCGCGTGGTGGCGCGAGACCTGGAGGTCGGAGACGACGAGCTCGTTCTCCAGGGCACGGCCGATGCGCATGACGTGGCCGACGGCGATCTGGTGGAACGTCGTCGGGCTGCGGTCCCCGCCGTGGGCGGCCGGGGCGGCGGACTGCGCCGGACCGCCCTGCTGCTGCGGTACGTACGGCTGCTGCGGCGGCTGGTGCTGGTGCTGCGGCGGCTGGTGCTGCGGTTGGTGCGGTTGGTGCTGCTGAGCCTGGTGGTGCTGCTGCTGATCCCAGGCCTGCTGCTGGACCGGGGCCTGGTAGGCCGGGGCCTGCTGCTGGGCGACCGGGGCCTGGTAGGCGGGCTGCTGCACCTGCTGCTGTGCGGCGGCGCCGGTCGGATTCAGCCGCGGCCCGTCGGTCGCGTTGCCGAGGTGGACCGGCGTGCCGGGCACGAGTTCGGTCTGCTGGACCCGCGCGCCGTGCACGTAGGTGCCGTTGGTGCTGCCGTGGTCCTCGATGACCCAACCCCGGCCGTTCCAGGCGATGGTGGCGTGCCGCCACGACACCCGGGCGTCATCGATCACCACGTCTCCCTGGGGATCACGCCCCAGCGAGTACGACCTGGACGGATCGAGCGTCCAGGTCCTTCCATTCAATTCCAGTACGAGTTCCGGCACTCCAGCCCCACTTAGGTCCCCCGAGAATCCCCCTGATGCCAGGGAGTCTAGGGATGGCGAACATCCGGGGGAACTATTTCAGGCCTTCGGCCACATGTGGAATCGGGGCCTTGTGAGGGCGTCCGCGTAGGCCCGTTGACGGGGTCGAAAGCCACCCGGAGAGTGAGATAGGGGACTTCTCGGCCCGGCTTCCGGACGGACGTCCCGCAGATTACCGCTCGGTAGCGATCGGGGTCATCGGATGCGCGGCATTCGCTGGGGGGACGTACTGCTGTCCGGGGTCGCCGCCGTGGGGTGGTCGACGGCCGCGATGGCGGGGGTGGCCGCGCTGGGGCTGCGCCTCGTGGGCGCCGGTGCGGCGGGAGGGTCGTGGGCGGCGATGACCGCGGCCGTGGTGGTACTGGCGGTGGGCGGCTCGGTGACGCCGACCGGGGACGTGACGGCGTTCGGGGCGGGAGTCGGCGTGGGGGCGGGCGACGCCCGGGCCGCACTGGACGTGATGCCGTGGGGGGTGACCCTGACGGGCGCCCTGGTGCTGGGGCTGGTGTTCCTGCGCTCGGTGCGCGCCGGGGCGGGCCGGGGCGAACTCGCCGCGCGGGCCGCGGTGGTGGGCGTGCTCTTCACCGGTACCGCGGGCGGGCCGGCGTGGGCCGGCCACGACGCGGTCACCCTCGACGGCGGACGGCTGCCGGTGCCCCGCGTGCCGGTGAGGGTGGAGGTCCCGGGGATCGGGGACATCGGGGGCCTGCTGCCGGACCGGGTCGGGGACCTGGTCCGGACCCGGGCCCGGGTGGGCTTCTCGGTGGACCTCGGGCCGACGCTGCTGGGCGCGGGGTTGTGGGTGGCGCTGGTACTAGCCGTCGCGCTGCTGGCCTCGCGGCCCGGTCCGGCGGTCTGCGCACGGCTGCGGCCCGCGGTGTCGGCGGTGGTGGCGATGCTGGTGGTGGCGGTGGGGGCCGAGGCTCCCGCCCCGCCCCGCACGCCCGGCCCACCCGCCCCGGCGGCCCCCGTTCACCCCTCCTCCCCCACCGGGAACCCCGCCCCCGCCGAAGCCGCCCCACCCGCCGGACCGGCCGCGCTGAAGCCACGGCGACGGGAAGCCCGGGGCCCCTCGGGGCCGGCCGGTGGCGCTCGGCGCGGCGGGAAACGCCGCGGCGCGTTCAGGAAGTGGGACGGGGGTCCGGTGCGTCGGGTGGGGAAGATACGGTGAGGGCACCATGAGCGCTTCGCAGACCTCCGACGTCCCCACCCTCCTCGTCAAGATCTTCGGCAAGGACCGTCCCGGGATCACCGCCGGGCTGTTCGACACCCTCGCCGCCTACTCCGTCGATGTCGTCGACATCGAGCAGGTCGTCACCCGCGGCCGCATCGTCCTGTGCGTTCTCGTCACCAAGCCCGCCGCCGGCTCCGAGGGCGAGCTGCGGGCCACCGTCCACAGCTGGGCCGAGTCGCTCAAGCTCCAGGCGGAGATCCTCTCCGGCACCGGTGACAACCGGCCGCGCGGCAGCGGCCGTTCCCACGTCACCGTCCTCGGGCACCCGCTCACCGCGGAGTCCACGGCCACCATCGCCGCCCGGATCACCGCGACCGGCGGCAACATCGACCGCATCTTCCGGCTCGCGAAGTATCCGGTGACGGCGGTCGAGTTCGCCGTCTCCGGCGCCGAGACCGGGCCGCTGCGCACCGCCCTCGCCACCACCGCCGCGCAGATCGGCGTCGACGTGGCCGTGGTGTCGGCGGGCCTGCACCGCCGGGCGCAGCGGCTGGTGGTGATGGACGTGGACTCGACCCTGATCCAGGACGAGGTCATCGAGCTCTTCGCCGCCCACGCGGGCTGTGAGGCCGAGGTCGCCGAGGTGACCGAGCGGGCCATGCGCGGGGAGCTGGACTTCGAGCAGTCCCTGCATGCCCGGGTGGCGCTGCTCGCGGGGCTGGACGCCTCGGTGGTGGACAAGGTCCGCTCCGAGGTGCGGCTGACCCCCGGGGCCCGGACCCTGATCCGGACCCTGAAGATGCTGGGTTACCAGGTGGGCGTGGTCTCGGGCGGCTTCACGCAGGTCACGGACGACCTGCGCGAGCGGCTGGGGCTCGACTTCGCCTCGGCGAACACCCTGGAGATCGTCGACGGGAAACTGACCGGCAAGGTCACCGGCGAGATCGTGGACCGGGCGGGCAAGGCCCGTCTGCTGCGCCGCTTCGCCGCCGAGGCGGGTGTGCCGCTGGCCCAGACGGTGGCCATCGGTGACGGCGCCAACGACCTGGACATGCTGAACGCCGCCGGGCTGGGCGTGGCCTTCAACGCCAAGCCGGTGGTCCGCGAGGCCGCCCACACCGCGGTGAACGTGCCGTTCCTGGACGCCGTGCTGTACCTGCTGGGCATCACCCGGGAGGAAGTGGAAGCGGCCGACCTGGCCTGATCCCCACCGGTTCCTTCACTCCGCCCGGCCGGGTCCTCCCGGCCGGGCTTCTTCCTTCCCCGGTGCGCCCCGCTCGCGCAGGCCCGGAGCGCTCGGAGACGCCCTCAGGAACGCTAGAAGGAATCGGGCCACCGGCGTCCGACCGGGAGCCGGGGTACCCCTTGTGACCTGCGACGCCGCAGGACCTCGGCCGCTCCTCCAGCCAACTTCCAGCCGGATCGCAAGAGTTCGACACCCCCCTGTGCGACAAATGCTCTGACTGCGCTGCTGCGGACGCGGCGGCGGCTCTCGGTCATTCCTGATCGTCAAGGGGAAGCAGCGATGGCTCGAAGTGTGCTCGTCACCGGAGGCTCGGGGGGAATCGGCCGGGCCTGTGTGGAGAGGTTCGCGGCGGAAGAGGACTGGACGGTCTGGTTCACGTACCGCAACGGCCGGGAGCGGGCCGAGGAGCTGGTGCAGGAGCTGGCGCTCACCGGTCGCGCCAAGGTGGAGGCGTTCCCCTTCAGCCAGGGTGACTGGGAGGACCACGAGCAGCTGCTCGAGCGGCTGCCGGGCCCGGTGGACGTGCTGGTGAACAACGCGGCCGTCGGCTCCAGGACCATCGACCGGTACAGCGACGGGCCGCGGCGGGACAAGGCGTCGGCCTTCTTCCAGATCAACGCGGTGGGCCCGCTCTGGCTCAGCGAGCAGCTCCTGCCCGGCATGCTGGAGCGCGGCTTCGGGAAGATCATCAACATCTCCAGCGTGGGCGGCGGGATCTTCCAGTTCCCCGGCTTCCACCCCGCCGACGGCATGAGCAAGGCCGCCCTCACCTACCTCACCCGGCACCTCGCGGCCGAGCTGGTGCACACCCCGGTGCAGGTCTTCGCCCTGTGCCCCGGCGCCGTGGAGACCACGATGTTCAAGGCCAGCACCCTGGACGGCCTTTCGCCCGAGGAGCGTTCCGCCCTCACCGCGCGACTGCCGCGCGGCCGCATGATCGAAGCGCGGGAGATCGCCGAGCAGGTGTGGTGGCTGGCGGGCGAGCACGCGGCGGCCCTGCACGGCGCCGTCATCGACGCCTCGATGGGCCTCGGGGTCCATCCGGGCCTGCTCACCGGCGCCGACGTGGACAGCGGGAGGGCCTGATGGTCTCCCGCCAGGCCGCACGGCTGCTCGCCGACACCCCCGCCATCGCCGAGGCGCACTTCCTGGCCGAGGCCGAACCGTACGACCCGGACCTGCGCCCCGGCGGCTACCTCAACCTGGGCACGGCGGAGAACCGTCTCCTGTGGGACCTCCTCGACGGCCGGCTGGCCGCGCTGGAGCCGATGACCGAGTCCACCGCCCGCTACGCGCCCCTGCACGGCACCGGCGTACTGCGCGAGCGCGTCGCGGCGCTGCTCTCCGCGACCTGCCGTACGCCGCTCGACGCCGAGGACCTGGTGGTGATCAGCGGCGCCACCGGGGCGCTGGACGCGATCGCGTCGGTGCTGTGCGACCCGGGCGAGGCGATCGTGGTGCCCGCCCCCTACTACGGGGCCTTCGACACCGATCTCGGGGGCCGTTCGGGCGCCCGGATCCTGCCCGCCCCGCTGGAGTCGGCCGACGGGTTCCGGCTGACGGCGGAGGCCGTCGACCGGGCCCTGAAGCAGGCCTCCGCGGAGGGGACGACCGTACGCGCGGTCGCGCTCTCCTCCCCCTCCAACCCCCTCGGCGAGGTGCACCCGCCCCAGGTGCTCGCCGAGCTGCTGCGGGTGGCCGCCGAGCACGACGTGGACCTCGTCTCCGACGAGATCTACGCCCACGCCGTCTTCGGCCCGCACGCCTTCACCAGCGCCGCCGACCCCGCGGTCAATCCGCACTGGGCCGAACGCACCCACGTGGTCTGGGGCTTCGCGAAGGACTTCGGGCTGCCCGGACTGAAGACCGGTGTCCTGCACACGCGTGATCCCCGGGTGCGGGACGCGGCGCGGGCGATGGCCTACTTCGCGCCCGTCTCCACCGCCACCCAGCACACCCTCGCCGGCCTGCTGGCCGACCCGGCGTGGGTGGCCTCCTTCCTCGCGGCGGGCCGCCGCCGGCTGGGGTCCTCGTACGCGCACCTCGTCGCGCACCTGGACGCGTACCGGATCCCGTACGTTCCGGCCGAGGCCGGGTTCTCCGTCTGGCTGGACCTGCGCCGCTGGCTGCCCGGGGCCGGGTTCGAGGCCGAACAGCGGCTGTGGCGTGAGCTGTTCGAGACGGCGCGGGTCAGCATCCTGCCGGGCGGGGCGTTCCGCTCGCCCGAGCCGGGCTGGTTCCGGCTGTGCCACACCGTCGAGGCCCCCCTGGTCGCGGAGGCGGTCCGGCGGATCGCCGGCCACCTGGGCGGGGCCCTCGGGGAGGCCGCCGCCCTCCCCGGCTCCCCCACCTCGTTCCCCTCCCCCTCCTCCCCCTCCTCCCCGAACGGAAGACGCCCATGAGCACGGCCCCCGGTCCGCTCGACCGCTGGTACGAGACCGCCGGCGTGCGGGGTGGCGTACGCCGCGTGTTCCACGCCGAGGCGGAGCGGGGCCGGGTCTTCTTCCCGGACGCCCTGGTCCCGCACCTGGCCCACCCCGAGGTGAAGGCGCTGGCCCCGGAGCGGATCCGCGAGATCTCCGTACGGCACCTGTACCAGTTCCTGCACTCGACGACGCACCTGGAGACCCGGGTGGTCAACGGGGCCGCCGAGCCGGTCGCCAACGGCAACTGCGGGCTGCACTTCCCGACCGCGCTGCGGATGGACGCCTTCAAGGTCTACTGCGACGAGGGCTATCACGCCCTCTACAGCCTGGACCTCGCCGATCAGGTGGCGGCCGTCACCGGGATCGCCGTGCCGGACGTGGACTACGGCGGGTTCGTCACGGCCCTCCAGGTGAGCGGGCGGCGGCTGCTGCCACAGGACCCGGTGCTGGCCGGGCAGCTGCAGGCGGTGGTGTTCGAGACCCTGATCACCGCCGTGCTCAACGAGGTGCCGCAGGACCCGACCGTGGTGAGCACGGTGCGCGAGCTGATGCGCGACCACGCCAAGGACGAGGGGCGCCACCACCGCTTCTTCTCGGCGTTCTTCCTGGAGCTGTGGGCCCGGCTCGACGGGCGCCGACGCGTCCTGGCGGCCCGTGCCCTGCCGGCGATGATCCGTGCGGCGCTCGACTGGGACCTGGAGCCGGTACGGGTGTCGCTGCGCCTGGCCGGTCTGGACGAGGACCGCACCGAGGCGGTGCTCGCGGACAGCTACGGGGGTGGGGCGGGCCTGGACCGCATCCAGACGATCTCCCGTTCCACCCTGCGGCTGTGCGCCCAGGTCGACGCCTTCGACCTGCCCGGCGTCACGGACGCGTTCGCGGAGTTCGGACTGCGCGCACCGGAGGAGACCGATGTCTGAGAACGTCACGTACGCGGACTACCTGCGACTGCCGGAGCTGCTGACGCTCCAGGTGCCGCTGGCCGACGGGGTGGACGACGAGCTGCTGTTCATCGCCGTCCACCAGGTGCAGGAGCTGTGGTTCGGGCAGCTGTTGCGCGATCTGTCCGGCGCCCGCGACCGGATGCTGGAGGGTGATCCCCGGGCCGCGCGGGCCGCTCTGGTGCGGAGCACGGTGATCACGCGGGCGCTGATCGCGGGGATCCATCCGCTGCGCGGGATGCCGCCGAGGGAGTTCCATGCCTTCCGCGGGGTGCTCGGCGGCAGCAGCGGGGCGCAGTCGGCGCAGTACCTGGAGATAGCGGGGCTGTGCGGCGCGGACTGGGTGCGCGGGGAGCACGGGGCACGGGCCCTCGCCGGGCTGAGTCCGCGGGAACGGGAGCGGGCGCGCGGGCGGCTCGCGGAGCCGACCCTGTGGGAGGCGTTCGTGTCGCTGCTGGCCAAGGCCGGTTTCGCGGTGGGGACGGGGCAGGAGCGGCGGGAGGCGTTCGGGCGGCTCGCGGCGGCGCCCCGGGACGGTGACCCGGTGGAGTTCGCGGAGCTGTCGGAGCTGGTGGAGGCCCTGGTGGACCACGACGAGATCTGGACCGAGTGGCGGGCCTGCCACGCGCAGCTCGTGGAGCGGCAGATCGGGGGCCGGCCCGGGACCGGGGGCAGCAGCGGTGTGGCCCATCTGCGGGCGGCGGTCCACCGGCGGTTCCACCCTGAGCTGTGGGAGGCGCGGGACGCGGGCATCCCGCCGCTGCCCGCCCGGTGACGTTCCCGGACGGCCGGTGGGGCCCGGGGCGCGACGGCCCCGGGGCCCTCGGGCTTCAGTGCTCCTTGGGCGTCCAGTAGTCCAGCAGGGTGCCCACTCCGTGCTCGACGGACTTCCACGATCCGGTGAAGGAGACGACGGCCAGCGCCGCGGTCGGGAAGCCCGTACGGCGCATCCGGTCGAGGGCGTCGCCCTCCGCACGCCCGCAGAGGGCGTCGGCGAGGGCGTGCATGCCGGGGTTGTGGCCGATCACGAGGAGGTCGGCCACCTCCTCCGGGGTCTCGTTCAGCAGGGCGATGAGCTCGCCCAGCGAGGCGTCGTAGAGCCGCTCCTCGTAATGGGTCTTCGGCCGGTGCGGCAGTTCGTGGACGGCGAGCTTCCAGGTCTCCCGGGTCCGGGCGGCGGTGGAGCAGAGGGCCAGGTCGAAGGTGATGCCGGTCTCGGCCAGCTTCAGTCCGACGGCCGGTGCGTCCTTTCGGCCGCGTTCCGCCAGCGGGCGGTCGTGGTCGGACACCTGGGGCCAGTCGGCCTTGGCGTGCCGGAGGAGGACGATCCTGCGGGGTGTGTCGGCGCTCATGGCTCCCAGCTTCGCACGAAACGCGCCACGGGGCGCAGGGTGTTGGGAGGCCTCCGCGAGGGCGGGGGGCACGCCTCGGCGCGCGGGGGTCAGCCGACGGCGCGCAGCAGTTGCCGGCTGACCTGGAGCAGCCCGGAGGCGTCCGGGGTGGCGGCCTGGGCCTCGCCCGAGCCGGCGAGGAGGAGCAGCAGGAGTCCGAAGGCCAGCGCGGGCAGGGCGAGGGCCCACCAGTGCAGCCGGGTGCCCGCTCCCGCGTGTGCCGCGGGACGGCGTCGGGCGGCGGGGAGGGACGGGGTCTGCGTGGGGGCCGACATGGCCGCCTCCGGGGTGTGCGCTGGGACGGGCTCGCTGCTTCGAATCTACGGATCCGTGGCAGCGGTTCCCATCGGGGTCACACCCCATCCGACCCTGAGCCTGGCCCCCTAGGGGATGGTGGGGACAACCCCACCATCGGGGTCCGGGGGCCGGGCTCGGGCGGGCGCTCAGGGGGAGGCGAGGCTGGCGATGACGGCGATGATCACGGTCACGAGCAGCATCGCACCGAGCACGAGGCCGAGCTTCTTGTGACCGTTCTGGGGGTTCGGTTCGAGTACGGGCGACATGCCGGTCAGTCTCGCATGCCGCATTCGTCCTCGATCGTGCGGTCCCGTCCCGCGAGGACGCCGAGGACGAGCTGGGGGACGAGCAGCCCGGCCATCAGGGCGAGCGGCAGGTCCCAGCCGCCGCTGTGCTGGTAGAGGGTGCCGATGACCAGCGGGCCGGGAATGGAGATCAGGTAGCCGGTGCTCTGGGCGAAGGCGGAGAGCTTGACGACCCCGGCGGGGGACTTGGCGCGCAGTCCGATCATGGTGATGACGAGCGGGAAGGCGCAGTTGGAGATGCCGAGCAGGAGGGCCCAGGCCCAGGCTCCGGCGGCGGGGGCGAGGTAGAGGCCGAGGTAGCCGACGAATCCGAACAGGCTGAGGGTGACGGCGATCGGGCCCTGGTGGCGCATGCGTCCGGCCAGGCGGGGGATGACGAAGGCCAGCGGGACGCCCATGACCATGGTGACGGCGAGCAGCACGCCGGCGGTGGAGGCGGAGACCCCCGCGTCGCGGAAGATCTGCGGGAGCCAGCCCATGGTGACGTAGGCGCCGGTGGCCTGGAGGCCGAAGTAGCAGGCGAGCGCCCAGGCGGTCCGGCTGCGGACGACGGAGGGCCCCTTGTCCTCGCGCACGGCCGCGGCGGGGGCGGCCGCCTTCTCCCGGCGGCTCGCGGCGGCGATCGGCAGCCAGGGCAGGACGGCGACCGCGGCGAGGACGGCCCAGACGAGCAGGCCGGTGCGCCAGTTGCCGCCGAGGGCGGTGGTCAGGGGGACGGTCGCGGCGGCGGCGAGGGAGGTGCCGGCGGCCAGGGCCATGGAGTAGAGCCCGGTCATGGTGCCGACGCGGTCGGGGAACCAGCGCTTGACGATGACCGGGAGCAGCACGTTGGTCAGGGCTATGCCGGCCAGGGACAGGGCGCTGGCGGCGAGGAAGGCGGCGGCGCCGTCCGCGAAGGGGCGGATCAGCAGGCCCGCGGCGACGGCGGCCATGCCGGCGCAGACGACGGCGGCGGGGCCGAAGCGGCGGGAGAGGCGGGGCGCCGTGACGCCGAAGACCGCGAAGCAGAGGGCGGGCACGGAGGTGATCAGTCCGGCGACGGCGCCGCTCATGTGGAGGCCGGTCCTGGCCTCCTCGAAGAGGGCGCCGAGGCTGGTGATGGCGGGCCGCAGGTTGAGGGCGGCCAGCACGATTCCGACGATGAGCACCGGGCCGAGCCACGTGGGGGCGACGTGTGCGGAGGCGGGGAGGGGCTCGTGTGCGGCGGTGCGCACGGCCTCCGGGCGGTTCATGGTCTGGACTTCTTCGTCGGACATTGAACCATCATAGAATCATGGGATGATTGGTTGTCCAGTCGTCCCCGAGAGGACCTTGCCCCCATGCCGCTGACCTCGCCCCGGCGATCCGCGCTCGTCGATCAGGTGATCGCCCAGCTACGGAACCAGATCACCTCCGGCGAATGGCCGGTCGGGGGCCGGATCCCGACCGAGCCCGAGCTGGTGGAGCTGC
The DNA here is from genome assembly GCF_052114405.1 of Streptomyces sp. M-16. Taxonomy (NCBI): domain Bacteria; kingdom Bacillati; phylum Actinomycetota; class Actinomycetes; order Kitasatosporales; family Streptomycetaceae; genus Streptomyces; species Streptomyces sp. M-16. Next base: position 22,828 of record NZ_JBFRER010000119.1, read on the forward strand.
TGGGCGTCGCCCGCAACACCGTGCGGGAGGCCGTCCGCGCCCTCGCGCACAACGGGCTGCTGGACATCCGCCAGGGTTCGGGCACGTACGTGATCGCCACCAGCGAGCTGGCCGGGGTGATGCACCGGCGTTTCGCCGGGGCCGACCCGCGGCACATCGCGGAGCTGCGCTCGACGCTGGAGTCCTCGGCGGCCCGGCTGGCGGCGGAGCGGCGGACCGACCGGGACCTGGTCCAGCTGGACGCGCTGCTGGCACGGCGCGAGGAGGCGTGGGCGAGCGGGGAGGCGGAGCTGTTCGTGGCGGCGGACGTGGCCCTGCACATGGCGGTGGTGACGGCCTCGCACAACGACGTGCTGATCGAGCTGTACGCGGACCTGGGCGACCTGGTGGCGGACTGGCTGCGGGCGGACGTCGGCACCGTATTGGATCCGGCCGCCCACCTGGACCACACCCGGCTGATCGAGGCGATCCGGCGCGGAGACGGGGACGCGGCGGCCTCGGAGGCGGCCGGCTACCCCTTCGTCTGCCTCGGCAGGGGCGGCCGCTGAGCGGGACCGGCCGGGCCGGAGGCGCTCGGGTGGCCCTCACGGACGCTGGTGGCTCACCCAGGCCGTGCGGACCTCCTTCCAGCAGCGGCCGGTGAGCCGGACCCGGCCCGCCGGGTCCAGGGACACGGCGGCGCCGTCCCCGTCCAGGTCCCACCAGAGCTCGCACTCCACGTGGAGGCGGAGCAGGTCGGTCTCGGGGTAGCCGTTGTGGCAGTACGCGGTCACCTGCGAGCCGTCGATCTCGGTGTCGCAGTCGGCGCCGAACAGCTCCGGGGTCACGGCGGGCGCGGGCCGGACGGGGGGTTCGGCCGGGATGTCGGCGAGGTCCACGGTGGCCGGGGCGGCCGCTTCGGACCCCGCGCCCGGGTCCGGGCCGCCGGGTTGCGCGGTGGCTCCGGGGATCAGGAGTCCGGTCAGGACCACCGAGGTGAACAGCAGCGATACCGCTCGGCTCCGCCTCGCGCGCACGCCCGTACCTCCTCCCCGAAGCAGCCGGGAAGATCCCGACGAGGTCAGTTTGCAGGCATCTGTCCTGGTTTTCGACTCGGGAAGATCCGGCCGGACGGCGAAAATCTGATCGAACGAACCCCCGCTCCCCCGGTGCCGGACCGCGAAAACGGCGGTGGCCGTGCCTCCCGGAGAGGCCGTCGGCTCCGGGTCGCTCATGTCCCACTCCAGCATGGAGCGGTGGTTCCAGGTGTCCGCCAGGTCCGAGAAGCCGGGGATGGACTTCGCGGCCATCGAGCCGAGCGGGCCGGCCGAGACCAGGTTGCAGCGGATGTTCTCCTTGCCCAGGTCGCGGGCGAGGTAGCGGCTGGTGGCCTCCAGCGCCGCCTTGGCCGGGCCCATCCAGTCGTACTGCGGCCAGGCGAACTGCGCGTCGAAGGTGAGGCCGACGATGGCCGCGCCCTCCGCCGGGAACAGCGGCTTGCAGGCCATGGCCAGCGACTTCAGCGAGAACGCCGAGACGTGCATGGCGGTGGCCACCGACTCGAACGGGGTGTTCAGGAAGTTGCCGCCGAGCGCGTCCTGCGGCGCGAAGCCGATGGAGTGCACGACGCCGTCGAGGCCGTCGAGCTCCTCGCGGACGAGGCCTTCGAGGCGGGCCAGGTGCTCGTCGTTGGTGACGTCGAGCTCGATGACCTTGACCGGCTTCGGCAGCTTCTTGGCGATCCGCTCGGTCAGCGAAGGGCGCGGCCACGCCGTGAGGATGACCTCGGCGCCCTGCTCCTGGGCCAGTCGCGCGGTGTGGAAGGCGATGGACGACTCCATCAGCACCCCGGTGATGAGGATGCGCTTGCCGTCGAGAATTCCGCTCATGGTGATCAGTGACCCATGCCCAATCCGCCGTCAACGGGAATGACGGCTCCGGTGATGTACGCGGCGTCATCGGACGCCAGGAAGCTCACGGCGGCCGCGATCTCCTCGGGCTGCGCGTAGCGGGCCAGCGGCACCTGCGACACGATGCCCGCACGCTGCTCGTCGGTGAGCACCTTCGTCATGTCGGTGTCCACGAAGCCCGGGGCCACGACGTTGAAGGTGATGTTGCGGCTGCCCAGCTCGCGGGCGAGGGAGCGCGCGAAGCCCACCAGCGCGGCCTTCGAGGCGGCGTAGTTGGCCTGACCCGCGGAACCCAGCAGGCCCACGACCGAGGAGATCAGGACCACACGGCCCTTCTTCGCCCGGAGCATGCCGCGGTTGGCGCGCTTGACCACGCGGAAGGTGCCCGTGAGGTTGGTGTCGACGACGGAGGCGAAGTCCTCCTCGGACATCCGCATCAGCAGCGTGTCCTTGGTGATGCCGGCGTTGGCCACCAGCACCTCCACGTTGCCGTGCTTGGCCTCGATCTCCTTGTAGGCCTGCTCCACCTGCTCGGAGTCGGTGATGTCGCAGCGCACCGACAGTACGCCGAGGTCGGTGAGCTCCTGCGGCGGCTCTCCCGAGCGGTACGTGATCGCGACCTTGTCGCCGGCCTGGGCGAAGGCTCGGGCGATGGCGAGGCCGATGCCCCGGTTACCTCCGGTGACGAGAACCGAGCGGCTCAACGGATCACCCTTTCGCTAGCTGTCTGAATACCAAAAACCTATAGGTCTGCTCCGGCATCCGGAGAATCGGGCTCCGACAGGGCCTCGCGACGGGGTATGTCGAGTCCCTACAGAAAGATGTAGGCACCAGAGCCCCGGGCGCGACATGATCGGGGCGACCTGCCCCGACCCCGGGAGGATTTCCGTGGCCCATTCCATCGACGCGGCCTTCACCGCGCTGCCCCTGCGGGCGCTCGCCGACGCGGCGCTCGCCCGGGCCCGCGCGCTGGGCGCCGACCATGCCGACTTCCGGCTGGAGCGGATCCGCAGCGCCTCCTGGCGCCTGCGCGACGCCAAGCCCTCCGGCGGCTCCGACACCACGGACCTCGGCTACGCGGTCCGGGTGGTGCACGGCGGCAGCTGGGGGTTCGCCTCCGGCGTGGACCTCACCATGGACGCCGCCGCCAAGGTGGCCTCCCAGGCCGTCGCCATGGCGAAGCTGTCCGCCCAGGTGATCAAGGCCGCCGGCTCCGACGAGCGCGTCGAACTCGCCGACGAGCCGGTGCACGCCGACAAGACCTGGATCTCCGCCTACGACGTGGACCCCTTCTCGGTGCCGGACGCCGAGAAGGCGGCCCTGCTCGCCGACTGGAGCACCAGGCTGCTGGCCGCCGACGGCGTCGCGCACGTGGACGCCTCGCTCCTCGCCGTGCACGAGAACAAGTTCTACGCCGACACCGCGGGCACCTCCACCACGCAGCAGCGCGTGCGGATCCACCCGCAGCTCACCGCCGTCGCCGTGAACGCCACCACCGGCGAGTTCGACTCCATGCGCACCATCGCCCCGCCCGCCGGGCGCGGCTGGGAGTACCTGACGGGCACCGGCTGGGACTGGAACGCCGAGCTGGAGGAGATCCCCGCCCTGCTCGCCGAGAAGATGCGGGCCCCGAGCGTCGAGGCCGGGCGCTACGACCTGGTCGTGCACCCGTCCAACCTGTGGCTGACCATCCACGAGTCCATCGGCCACGCCACCGAGCTCGACCGGGCACTGGGCTACGAGGCCGCGTACGCGGGGACCTCCTTCGCCACCTTCGACCAGCTGGGCAAGCTCAGGTACGGCTCCCCGGTCATGAACGTGACGGGCGACCGCACCGCCGAGCACGGCCTGGCCACCATCGGCTACGACGACGAGGGCGTCGAGGCGCAGAGCTGGGACCTGGTCAAGGACGGCACCCTGACCGGCTACCAGACGGACCGGCGGATCGCGAAGCTCACGGGCCTCGGGCGCTCCAACGGCTGCGCCTACGCCGACTCCCCCGGGCACGTGCCCGTCCAGCGGATGGCCAACGTCTCGCTCCGGCCGGATCCGGGCGGGCTGTCCACCGAGGACCTGATCGGTGGGGTGGAGCGCGGGATCTACGTGGTCGGCGACCGCTCCTGGTCGATCGACATGCAGCGCTACAACTTCCAATTCACGCAGCAACGGGCGTACAGGATCGAGAACGGCCGGCTGGCCGGGCAGCTGCGCGACGTCGCCTACCAGGCCACGACGACCGAGTTCTGGGGCTCGATGGAGAAGGTCGGCGGCCCGCAGACCTACGTGCTGGGCGGCGCCTTCAACTGCGGCAAGGCCCAGCCGGGGCAGGTCGCGGCGGTCTCCCACGGCTGCCCGTCCGCCCTGTTCCGCGATGTGAACATCCTGAACACCACGCAGGAGGCCGGCCGATGAGCCGAACGAAGCCGCACGAGATCGTCGAGCGCGCCCTGGAGCTGTCCACCGCCGACGGCTGCGTCGTCATCGCCGACGAGGAGTCCAGCGCCAACCTGCGCTGGGCGGGCAACGCGCTCACCACCAACGGCGTCACCCGCGGCCGCACCCTGACGGTCATCGCCACCGTCGACGGCAAGGAGGGCACGGCCTCGGGGGTCGTCTCGCGCTCCGCCGTCACCGCCGCCGATCTGGAGCCGCTGGTGCGGGCCGCGGAGGCGGCCGCGCGCGGGGCCGGTCCCGCCGAGGACGCCCAGCCGCTGGTGACCGGGACCCCGGCCTCGCCCGACTTCACCGACGCCCCCGCCGAGACCTCCTCGGCGGTGTTCGCGGACTTCGCCCCGGCCCTCGGCGAGGCCTTCGCCCGGGCCCGCGCCGGCGGGCGGGAGCTGTACGGGTTCGCGAACCACGAGCTGGTCACCACGTACGTCGGCACCTCCACGGGGCTGCGGCTGCGCCACGACCAGCCCAACGGGACGCTGGAGCTGAACGCGAAGTCCCCGGACCGCTCCCGCTCGGCCTGGGCCGGCCGCGCCACCCGGGACTTCAAGGACGTGGACCCGACCGTGCTGGACGCGGAGCTGGCCGTCCGCCTGGGCTGGGCGGAGCGCAAGGTCGAGCTGCCCGCCGGGCGGTACGAGACCCTGCTGCCGCCCACGGCCGTGGCGGACCTGCTGATCTACCAGATGTGGTCGACGGCGGCCCGGGACGCGGTGGAGGGCCGTACGGTCTTCTCCAAGCCCGGCGGCGGCACCCGGATCGGCGAGGAGCTCTCGCGGCTTCCGCTGACCCTGCGCAGCGACCCGCACGCGGCCGGCCTGGAGTCGGCGCCCTTCGTGATCGCGCACAGCTCCGGCGACGACGCCTCGGTGTTCGACAACGGCCTGCCGGTCCCGGCGACCGAGTGGATCAGCGGCGGCGAGCTGGCCCGGCTGACCACGACCCGGCACAGCGCGGCCCTGACCGGCCTGCCGCTCTCCCCGTCCTTCGGGAACCTCATCCTGGACGGGGGCGGGGACAAGTCGCTGGAGGAGATGGTGGCGGGCACCGAGCGGGGCCTGCTGCTGACCTGCCTCTGGTACATCCGCGAGGTCGACCCGGCCACCCTGCTGCTCACCGGCCTGACCCGGGACGGCGTCTATCTGGTGGAGGACGGACAGGTCACGGGCGAGGTCAACAACTTCCGGTTCAACGAGTCCCCGGTGGACCTGCTCTCGCGGGCCACGGAGGCCGGCCGGACCGAGAAGACCCTGCCGCGCGAGTGGGGCGACTGGTTCACCCGGGCCGCGATGCCGGCGCTTCGCATCCCGGACTTCAACATGAGCTCGGTCAGCAAGGGCGTGTGACCCACCTAGACTGAGCACGGCATTTTCAGACATCGAAGGAGTCGAGAGACCGTGACGGACATCGTCGACGAACTGAAGTGGCGTGGGCTCTTCGCCCAGTCCACCGACGAAGAAGCGCTGCGCAAGGCGTTCGCGGACGGTCCCGTCACCTTCTATTGCGGCTTCGACCCGACGGCGGCCTCGCTGCACGTGGGGCACCTGGTGCAGGTGCTCACCGTGCGCCGGCTCCAGCAGGCCGGCCACCGGCCGCTGGCGCTGGTCGGCGGGGCCACCGGTCAGATCGGCGACCCGCGCCCGACCGCCGAGCGGACGCTGAACGACCCGGAGACCATCGCGAACTGGGTGAACCGGCTGCGCTCGCAGATCGAGCCGTTCCTGTCCTTCGAGGGCGAGAACGCGGCGCTGATGGTGAACAACCTGGACTGGACGGCGGGCATGTCCGCCATCGAGTTCCTGCGGGACATCGGCAAGCACTTCCGCGTCAACAAGATGCTGACCAAGGACTCGGTCGCCAAGCGGCTGGAGTCCGACCAGGGCATCAGCTACACCGAGTTCAGCTACCAGCTGCTCCAGGGCATGGACTTCCTGGAGCTGTACCGCCGCTACGGCTGCACCCTCCAGCAGGGCGGCTCGGACCAGTGGGGCAACCTGACGGCCGGGCTCGACCTGATCCACCGGGTGGAGCCGGAGGCGCACGTCCACGCGATGGCGACCCCGCTGATGGTCAAGGCGGACGGCACCAAGTTCGGCAAGTCCGAGAGCGGGGCCGTCTGGCTGGACCCGGAGATGACCACCCCGTACGCGTTCTACCAGTTCTGGCTGAACGTGGACGACCGGGACATCTCCACCTACATGCGGATCCTGTCCTTCAAGTCCCGCGAGGAGCTGGAGGCGCTGGAGGCGCAGACCGCCGAGCGGCCGCAGGCGCGCGCCGCCCAGCGGGCGCTGGCCGAGGAGCTGACCACGCTGGTGCACGGCGCGGACCAGTGCGCCGCCGTGATCGCCGCGTCGAAGGCGCTGTTCGGCCAGGGCGAGCTCACGGAGCTGGACGAGGCCACGCTGGCCGCGGCCCTCTCCGAGCTGCCGCACGCCCAGGTCGCCGAGCTCGGGCAGGTCGTGGACCTGCTCGCGGAGACCGGACTGGTCGCCAGCAAGTCCGCGGGCCGTCGGACCGTGAAGGAGGGCGGCGCCTACGTGAACAACGTGAAGGTCACCGCCGAGGACGCGGTCCCCGCCCCGGAGGACCTGCTGCACGGCCGGTGGCTCGTGCTGCGGCGCGGCAAGAAGAACCTGGCGGCGGTCGAGGTCACCGGCGTCTGACGCCGGCCGGCGGGCCGACGTGACGAGGGGCCGGTACGGACGCGAATCGTCCGGACCGGCCCTTTCGTCATGGGCGGCGTCACGCGGTCCGGCGGCTGCCGCCCCACAGCGCCTTGTAGGCCACGTCGCCGAGCCCGACGATCAGGACCGCCCCGGCCAGCTGGAGCAGGTGCCTGATCCAGTCGATGCCCCTCGTTTCCCCGACACCGAGCCACCCGGCGACGGCGTTGCCGAGGAGCGCGCCGAGGATGCCGAAGAGGGTGGTCAGCCAGAGGGGCTGGTGCTGCTTGCCCGGCAGGATGGCCCGGGCTATGAGGCCCAGTACGAAGCCTACGATGATCGCCCACAACCATTGCATGTCGAGCCTCCTCGTGGCGCGTCGTGCGCATGTGCGCCCAGTGTCGATCCGTCCGGCCCCGCTCGCATGCCGGACGGCGCCATCGGAGGGACACCCCCTCTCCTCGGCTCGACGGGGGCGGCGTACGGTGGAAGGGTTGCGGGCCGGGGAGTGTCCGGCGGGTGGATCGGGTGGTGGAACGTGCAGCGGACGAAGCGGAACGGGGCCGAGGTCTTCCGGATCACCGGGGCCCGGATGGGCCTCGAAGAGGACGTGCGGGGACGGCAGCGCCGGTACGTGATCTCGATGACGATCAGGACCCTGTCGGTGGTCGCCACCGTCCTCCTGTGGAACGTGGAACGCCACGTGGCGATCGTGACGCTCGCCGCGGGCCTGCTGCTGCCCTACATCGCCGTGGTCATCGCCAACGCGGGGCGCGAGTCGACCCCCTCGCTGCCCTCGCACTTCGTGCCGACCCCCGTGCGCCCCGCACTGGAGGCCGGAAACCTCAATAAAACCTCAGATCAATCATGAAGTTCCGGTGCACCTCACCCGGTCCTGCGTGACATACTGCCTACGCGCTCCGCATCCCCCGTCGGAGCGACGGACCGACGCCGGGCAGCTCCCCCCGTGGCTGCCCGGCGTCGCCCTTCCGTTTGTAGGGTTGAGGCCGTGAACTCCCCTGACTTCTTCTCCGGCTCCTCCGGCTCCGAAGCCGACATCCCCACCTGCTCCGCCAAGGGCTGCCGTGACGCGGCGGTCTGGGTCCTGGCGTGGAACAACCCGAAGCTGCACGCGCCGGAGCGGCGCAAGACCTGGCTGGCGTGCGAGGAGCACCGCGAACACCTCTCGCAGTTCCTGGGGGTCCGCGGTTTCCTCAAGGACGTCGTGAAGCTCGACGAGTGGGAGCAGCCCGAGGGCTCGGAACGCCCCTGAGGACCCGCCGGGGCCCGCTCCAAGCCGCCTGGAGGCGGGCTCGGGCGGGTGGGGACGGCCTCGCGGCGGGCTCGGGGCCGCCTCGTGGCGGCTCCGGCGGCCGGGCGCAGCCGCCGCCGGGCTCAGCCGCCGATCGCCGACATGGGGCGGTCGGGCTGGAGGAAGGACGGGTCGTCGAGGCCGGAGCCGGCCTTCTTCCCCCACATCGCCACCTTCCACAGGCGGGCGATCTCCTCGTCCGGGGCGCCCGAACGCAGGGCGGCGCGCAGGTCCGACTCCTCGGTGGCGAACAGGCACGTACGGACCTGGCCGTCGGCCGTGAGCCGGGTGCGGTCGCAGGCCCCGCAGAAGGGGCGGGTGACGGAGGCGATGACCCCGACGGTGGCCGGGCCGCCGTCGACCACCCAGCGCTCGGCGGGGGCGGAACCGCGTTCGTCGGCGCCTTCCTCGGTGAGCGTGAAACGGGTGCGCAGGGACTCCAGGATGTCCCCGGCGGTGATCATGCCGTCGCGCTTCCAGCCGTGCTGGGCGTCCAGCGGCATCTGTTCGATGAAGCGGAGCTCGTACTCGTTCTCCACGGCCCAGGCCAGCAGGTCGGGGGCCTCGTCGTCGTTGAGCCCCGGCATGAGGACGGCGTTGACCTTGACCGGGGTCAGGCCGGCCTCGCGGGCGGCCGCCATTCCGTCGATGACGTCGTGGTGGCGGTCGCGGCGGGTGAGGGTCTTGAAGACCTCGGGGCGCAGGGTGTCCAGGGAAACGTTCACTCTGTCCAGGCCGGCGGCCTTGAGCGCCTGTGCGGTGCGCTTGAGACCTATGCCGTTGGTGGTCAGCGACATCCGGGGGCGGGGCTCCAGGGCCGCGCACTGCTCGACGATCCCGACCAGGCCGGGGCGCAGCAGGGGCTCGCCGCCGGTGAAGCGGACCTCGGTGATCCCGAGGTGGGTGACGGCGATGCGGACCAGCCGGACGATCTCCTCGTCGCTCAGCAGGTCGGACTTGCCGAGCCACTGCAGGCCTTCCTCGGGCATGCAGTACGTACAGCGCAGATTGCACCGGTCGGTGAGTGAGACGCGCAGGTCAGTGGCCACGCGGCCGTAGGTGTCGAGAAGCATTGACGGCCCCCTCCCCTGTCCGGATTCGTAGAGCTCGGCGCAGTCGCAGGTGAGCGGAAGCGCTGCTTTCGAGCCTACGCGACGGTTGTTACCGGGAGGGAGGCCCAAAGGAACGAGACGTGGCGTGACCGCGTCGTACGGAACTACGACGCGGCCACGCTGGGTGTTCGGTGTATCTCAGTGAGCCCCTGTTCCGGTGAGGGAGCGGACCTCCAGTTCGGCGAACTTCCGGGGGTCCGCCTCCTCCTTGGACAGTACGGTTCCGAGCCAGCCGAGGAGGAAGCCGAGGGGGATGGAGATGATCCCGGGGTTCTCCAGGGGGAACCAGTAGAAGTCGGCGTCCTTGAACATCGAGGTGGGCTTGCCGGAGACGACCGGTGAGAACAGCACCAGGCCGACCGCCGAGATCAGGCCGCCGTAGATGGACCACAGCGCGCCCTGGGTGGTGAAGCGCTTCCAGAAGAGGCTGTAGAGGATGGTCGGGAGGTTGGCGGAGGCGGCGACCGCGAAGGCGAGCGCGACCAGGCCGGCGACGTTCATGTCGCGGGCGAGGGCACCGAGGGCGATGGCGGCGGCGCCGATGACCACGGTGGACCAGCGGGCGGCGCGCATCTCCTCCTTCTCGGTGGCCCGGCCCTTGCGGATGACGTTGACGTAGATGTCGTGCGCGAAGGACGAGGACGAGGCAAGGGTGAGGCCGGCGACGACCGCGAGGATGGTGGCGAAGGCGACGGCGGAGATGACCGCGAGCAGGACCGCGCCGCCGGTGGAGCCGGCGCCGCCGCCGATCTCCTGGGCGAGCAGCGGGGCCGCGGTGTTGCCCGCCTTGTTGGAGGCCAGGATGTCGGCCCGCTTGAGGAGGGCGGCGGCGCCGAAGCCGAGGGCGATGGTCATCAGGTAGAAGGCGCCGATGATGCCGATGGCCCAGTTCACGGACTTGCGGGCGGCCTTGGCCGTGGGGACGGTGTAGAAGCGGATCAGGATGTGCGGCAGGCCGGCGGTGCCGAGGACCAGGGCCAGGCCCAGCGAGATGAAGTCGAGCTTGGTGAGCCCGTCCTTGCCGTACTTGAGGCCGGGCTCCAGGAACTTCGATCCCTGGCCGCTGTTCTCGGCGGCCTGGCCGAGCAGGGCGGAGATGTTGAAGTCGAACTTCAGCAGCACCAGGAAGGTGATCAGCAGGGCGCCCGCGATGAGCAGCACCGCCTTGACCATCTGGACCCAGGTGGTCCCCTTCATGCCGCCGACGGTCACGTAGACGATCATCAGCAGGCCGACCAGGGCGACCACGGCGACCTTGCCGCCGTCGCTGGTGATGCCCAGGAGCAGGGAGACGAGGACGCCCGCTCCGGCCATCTGGGCGAGCAGGTAGAAGATCGAGACCACGATGGTGGAGGTGCCGGCGGCGGTGCGGACGGGCCGCTGGCGCATCCGGTACGCGAGGACGTCGCCCATCGTGTAGCGGCCGGAGTTGCGCAGCGGCTCGGCGACGAGGAGCAGGGCCACCAGCCAGGCGACGAGGAAGCCGATGGAGTAGAGGAAGCCGTCGTAGCCGAAGAGGGCGATGGCTCCGGCGATGCCCAGGAAGGACGCGGCGGACATGTAGTCGCCGGAGATGGCCAGGCCGTTCTGGAAGCCGGTGAACTGGCGGCCGCCCGCGTAGAAGTCGGCGGCGTCCTTGGTCTGGCGGCCGGCCCAGACGGTGATGACGAGGGTCGCGACGACGAACAGGCCGAACAGGGTGATGATCAGCGGGCGGTGCTCGCTCGCGCCTGCGGCGAGGGTGAGCCGCGGGGTCACCTGCGGTGTCAGCTGTGCGGCCAGCTGCGGGACGGCGCTCATGCCCCGGCCTCCATCTCCTGCTTGATGGCCCGGGCCTTGGGGTCGAGCTTCGCGGCGGCGTGCCGCGAGTAGAGCCAGGCGATCAGGAAGGTCGTCGCGAACTGGGCGAGGCCGAGGACGAGGGCGACGTTGACGTTGCCGAAGAGCTTGGTCCCCATGAAGCCGCCCGCGTAGTTGGACAGCAGCACGTAGAGCAGGTACCAGGCGATGAAGGCCACGGTCAGCGGGAAGGCGAAGGACCGGTAGGAGCTGCGCAGTTCGGCGAATTCGGGGCTCTGCTGGACGCGCGTGAACTCTTCTGCCGAGGGGTGGGCCGGGGCCGGTCCCGCGCCGCCGTGGGGCGGCGCTGCTTCGGTGGTCACGGGGGGCTCTCCTTGTGACGCGGGTGCGGTGGGGACGACGGACAAAACAACCTCCGTGTGGGGGGACGGTGGTGCTGATCCCCCCTGTCAACGGCACGGCCGGCGTGTCGCGACGGTTCAACATCCGCCGATTCTTTGAAAACCGATTCCTCGAACTGATGGCGCAGAAGGGAACGTCAACGCTAGGTTCGCGTGTCATGTACCCGTCCGACGCGACCGCGTGCGGACGGCTTTTTCACGGATGATGTGGAGAACCCATGGCGCATCTGGGACACGGCCGCCGGCGAGCACTCGCCGTTCCGGTAGGCCTGGCGCTCACCGCCTCGCTCGCCTTCCTGCCCTCGGTCGCGGCCTCGGCCGCACCGCTGAGCGACACGGCGGGCCCGGCGACGGCCGCGAAGCCCGCCTCCGCCACCGGCCCGAAGCTGTCGTACGTGGCGAACCTGACCGCGTACGGGACGGCCAAGCAGGCCAGGAAGGCCATCGAGCAGGCCGGTGGAACGGTGGTGACGTCGTACGAGCAGATCGGCGTCGTCGTCGCACACTCCCAGAACCCCGACTTCGCCAAGCAGCTGCGCGCCCAGCGCAGCCTCTTCGTGTCGGTGGGCGCCACCCGGACGGCCCCCCTCCAGACGGTGCAGACGACCGAGGAGGGCACGACCCAGAAGCTGAGCGCGGCGGACGCCGCCAAGGCGGCCGCGCAGGCCGAGCCCGGGCAGGAGCCCCTGGAGTCCAACCAGTGGGACCTGCGCGCGATCAAGGCCGACCAGGCTCACAAGATCAACGATGGCAGTCCGGACGTCACCGTGGGCGTCATCGACACGGGTGTCGACGACACCCACCCCGATCTGGCCGCCAACTTCTCCAAGAGCCAGTCCGCCAACTGCGTGGGCGGCGTCGCGGACACCACGGACGGCGCCTGGCGCCCGTACCCCGACGGCAGTGACCACGGCACGCACGTGGCGGGCACCATCGCCGCCCCGCGCAACGGCATCGGCGTCAGCGGCGTCGCGCCGGGCGTGAAGGTCGCCGGCATCAAGGTGAGCGAGCCCGGGACCAGCCTGTTCTTCACCGAGGCGGTCGTGTGCGGCTTCATGTTCGCCGCCGAGAAGGGGATCGAGGTGACGAACAACAGCTACTACGTCGACCCGTGGATGTTCAACTGCAAGACGGACGACGACCAGAAGGCGCTGGTGGAGTCCCTCACCCGGGCCACCCGGTACGCGGAGCGCAAGGGCGTCCTGAACGTGGCCGCGGCGGGCAACGAGAACTTCGACCTGGCCGCCGACTCGATCCTCGACGGGACCAGCCCGGACGACGCCACCCCCGGGCCCCGCACCATCGACCCCAAGGTCTGCCTGGACCTGCCCGCGCAGCTGCCCGGCGTCGTCACGGTCAGCGCGACCGGCGACAAGGGCCTGCGCTCGTACTACTCCAGCTACGGCCTCGGCGTCGTCGACGTCGCCGCCCCCGGCGGCGACAAGTGGCAGATCCCGGCCACCCCCGACGCCAACGGCCGGGTGCTGTCCACCCTGCCGGGCGGTGGCTACGGCTACAAGCAGGGCACCTCGATGGCCACCCCGCACGTCGCGGGCGTCGCGGCCCTGATCAAGAGCGCGCACCCGTGGGCCACGCCCGCGCAGATACAGGCGATGCTCAAGGGCCAGGCCACGAAGACGGCCTGCCCGGACAAGATCTACGACGGCACCGGCAACCTGATCGACGCCGCCACCTGCAAGGCCAAGTGGGGCCAGACCGGCTACTACGGCGCGGGCGTGGTCGACGCGCTCAAGGCCGTCAAGTAGCGAGGGTCGCGGGCGGGCCGGCGGGGTGCTCCCCCGCCCGGCCCGCCCGCACCTGCGCGTCAGGGCGTGATCAGGACCTTCAGGGCTTGATCAGGACCTTGAGGGCGCTGCGGTCGTCCATCGCGCGGTAGCCGTCCGGGACCTCGTCCAGGGACACGGCGCGGTCGAAGACCGGCGCCGGGTCGATGGCCCCGCTCAGCACGTCCTCCAGCAGCTCCGGGATGTACGCGCGGACCGGCGCCACACCGCCGCGCAGGGAGATGTTGCGGTCGAACATCACACCGAGGTCGAGGCCGGTGCCGCTGCCGTGCGGCACGCCGACGTAGCCGACGGCGCCGCCGTCGCGGGTGATGTTCACGGCGGTCCGCATGGACTCCTCGGTGCCGACCGCCTCGATGACGGCGTGCGCGCCCTGCCCCCCGGTCAGCTCGCGGACGGCCGCCTCGGCGGCCTCGCCGCGCTCGGCGACCACGTCGGTGGCGCCGAAGAGCTTGGCTATGTCGGTACGGACGGTGTGCCGGCCGAGGGCGATGATCCGCTCGGCGCCGAGCCGCTTGGCGGCCAGGACGCCGCACAGCCCGACCGCGCCGTCGCCGACCACGGCGACCGTGGAGCCCTTGCGGACCCCCGCGCCCAGGGCGGCGTGGTGGCCGGTTCCCATGACGTCGGAGAGCGCCAGCAGGCCGGTCAGCAGGTGGTCGTCGGAGACGGCCTCGGCCGGCAGCTTGACCAGGGTGCCCTCGGCGTGCGGGACGCGGACGGCCTCGCCCTGGCCGCCGTCGTGGCCGACCGAGCCCCAGAAGCCGCCGTGCACGCAGGAGGTGTACAGGCCCTCGGAGCAGTAGTCACAGGTGCCGTCGGACCACATGAAGGGAGCCACGACCAGGTCCCCGGCGCGCAGGCCGGAGACGGCGGAGCCGGTCTCCTCGACGATGCCGAGGAACTCGTGCCCGATCCGCTGGCCGGGCTGGCGCGCGGCCTCGCCGCGGTAGGCCCAGAGGTCGCTGCCGCAGATGCAGGCGCGCAGGACGCGGACGACGGCGTCCTCGGGGCGCTGGATCGCAGCGTCGGGCACCTCCTCCACGCGGATGTCGTGCGGGGCGTGGATGACGGTGGCGCGCATGGTGGTGCAGCCCTCCGGATCAGTTGGTTGAGTCTTGTATGACTTCCCTACGGTACGCCTGCGCCGGTGCGATCGTCCCCACGGCCAGCAGGTACTGGGCCCCCAGGTAGGTGGCCATGATCCAGAAGTCGGGGCGGGGCGGCTGGGGCCACTCGGCGACGCCCGTCGCGATGAGGGTGTCGGAGAGCAGGAACAGCGCGCCGCCGATGCCCGCGGTACGGCCCGGCGCGCTGGAGCGGTAGGCCATGGCGGTGAGCAGCAGGCTGTACCCGGCGACGGGGACGCGCAGGCCGGCCGGCAGGTCCCCCCAGAGCAGCGCGACGGTCCCGACGAGGGCGAGGGCGTACGCGCCCCCGAGCGCGGGGCTCGTCCGGCCGCGGCCGAAGAGCACGAGGTAGCAGACGTGCCCGGCGGCGAAGGAGCCCATGCCGACGAGGAAGGCGGGCTCGGCGTCGAAGAGCAGGGCGAGGTCGCCGCCCCAGCCGAACAGCAGGGCGGCGATCAGCAGGCGGGGGGCACGGCGGGTGAGGACGTGGGCCACCAGCAGCGGCATCAGCAGCGGCTTGGCGATCACGTGCCCGAGGTGCCAGCCGGCCAGCAGCGCGCCGAGGTCCACGGCGGCGGCCACGCCGAAGGCGACGAGCAGCGCCCGCCCGGCGGCGCCGGCCGCGGGCCGGGGCCCGGCGCTCGCG
>NZ_JBFRER010000120.1:0-23925 GCF_052114405.1 Streptomyces sp. M-16
CCACGGCCCGTTCCCCGGAGGCCCCGCAGGCCCCGGCGCCCCGGCGCAGGCCGCCGCCGCGCACGGGCAGTTCCCCGGTGCACGGACCGGCGGTCGGGCCCACGCCCCGCAGGGCACCCCGTACCCCTACCCCGCATCCGCCCCGCCCGGGGCTCCGCAGGGGATCCGCGCCCCCGAGACCGTCCCCGTCCCCGCCACCGAGGCCGTCGGCCGGCCCCGGCACGGGGACCCCGTCGGGCGGCGGGCGTTGCGCGCGCTGCGCGGGGCGCTCGGGTCCTCCGCCGCGCGGGCCGTCGCCACCGAGACGGGCCTGGCCACCCAGGTGCAGCAGCCCGTCACCACCGGCCGCCAGATCGTGGTGACCAGCATCCGCGGCGGCTCCGGCAAGACCACCGTCACCGCGCTCCTCAGCCGCACCTACAACCACTACCGCCACGACCCGGTGCTCACGCTGGAGGCCGACGCCGCCCTCGGCACCCTCCCCGTCCGGCTCGGCGTCGAGTCGCTGCGCTGGACCTGCGGCGACCTCGCCCAGATCGTCCGCCCCTCCATGCAGCTCACCGACATCACCGGCTACCTCGTCCCGCTCGCCGACGGCGGCTGGCTGCTGCCCGGCAGCCAGGGCCGCATCGGCGCCCAGGTCGACGTCGCCACGTACCGGACCGTGATGGTCGCCCTGCGCCGGTACTTCGGCGTCACCGTCGTCGACTGCGAGACCCTCCCCGGCGAGGTGGCCCGTACGGCCCTCGACACCGCGCACGCCCGCGTGCTCACCACCCCCGCCACCGCAGAGGGCCTCGTCTCCACCCACGCCGTCCTCGACTGGCTCGCCTCCCTCCCCGTGCCCGTGCTGCCCCGGACCGTCGTCGTGCTCACCTGCCAGTCCCCGCACCCGGCCGTCGATCTCGGCAAGGCCGTCGAGAAGCTGCGCGCCACGGGCGCCGGGGTCGTCGTCCTCCCGTACGACCGCCACCTCGCCTCCGGCGGCGCCGTCCGCACCGAACTCCTCGGCGCCGAGACCCGGCAGGCGGCCGTACGGCTCGCCGCGGACGTACTCCAGCGCGCCCTCGCGCTCCCGGCGGCGGGTGCGGCCCGGTGACCCAGCAGCTCGTCCACCGGCCCGCCCGGGGCACCATGCCCCCCGCCCCCGCCGAACCCCACACCGTCGAGGCCCCGCCCAACCTCCCCGAAGGCAAGATCGGCAGCCCGGCCACCGCCCTCCTGCCGATGGCCGGTGTGATGGGCTCGGTCGTGATGATGACCGTCATCCGCAACAGCCAGTTCGCCGCCGTCGGCGCGATGGTCCTGGTCGTCGCGCTGATCGGCGCCATCGCCATGTTCTGGTCCCAGCGCGGCAAGGCGCAGCGCACCCGCCGCTCCCAGCGCGAGCGCTACCTGGAGTACCTGGAGGAACAGCGCGAGGAACTCGGCGCGCGCGAGAAGCGGCTCCGCGACGAGGCCCGCCGCCTCAACCCGCCGCCGGAGGCCCTCTACGACCTCGTGCGCGATCCGGCCAGGCTGTGGGAACGCCGCCGCGCCGACCCCGACTTCCTGCGCCCCCGCCTGGGCACCGGCGAGGTCGCCGTCCAGCCGCTCGCCCTCGGCGCGGGCGCCGGAGGCGTCCTCACCCCGCCCGACCGGTTCATGCTCAACGAGGCCGGCGCCCTCATGGCCCGCTTCGCCCGGGCCAGCGACTTCCCGCTGACCGTGCCCCTCGACCGGGCCGGGAACATCAGCGTCGTCGGCGACCGCGAAGGTGTCCTGCGCGTCGCCCGCGCCCTGCTCGTCCACACCGCGGTCCTGCACGCCCCCGACGACGTCGCGATCGCCCTCGGCGTCCCCGGCGACCGGCTCGACACGGACTGGGAATGGGCCAAGTGGCTCCCGCACGTCCTGGACCCGCAGGAACAGGACGGGCCGGTCGCCGCCCGGCGGATCGCCCCCAGCCTGCCGCAGCTCGCCGAGGTCCTCGCCCCCGAGCTGCGCYGCCGCGCCTCCTACGCGGCCGAGGTGCGCCGCGGCCTCTCCGACCGGCGCGCGCTGGCCCTCGCGGGCCGGCTCCTCGTCGTCAGCGACGAGTACGGGGACAACGCCGTCGAACTGCCCCGCCCCGACACGGCGGTGGGCCTCGCCGACATGAACACCACCGTGCTCCACCTGCTCGCCGAGCAGGTCCACGAGCCCGACGAGGTGACCATACGGATCACCGTGGACGGCCCCCACGTCACCGTCCGGGACCTGCGCACCCCCCAGGCCCCCGCCGCCGAGGGCCTCTGCGACCAGCTCGGCCCCGCCACCGCCGAGGGCCTCGCCCGGATGCTCGCCCCGCTGCGGCTGTCCGCCGAGTCCGTCGCCGAGGGCACCCCCGTCTCCGGACCCGTCGACTTCATGGGTCTGCTCGGCATCGACGACCCCGCCGCCCTCGACGTGGCCCGACTGTGGGCGCCGCGCGGCGAGCGGGACTTCCTGCGCGTCCCGATCGGCATCGACGACCGGCACGGCCCCGTCCTGCTGGACCTCAAGGAGTCCTCCCAGCTCGGCATGGGCCCGCACGGGCTGTGCGTCGGCGCGACCGGCTCCGGCAAGAGCGAGCTGCTCCGTACGCTCGTCCTCGCCCTGGTCGCCACGCACGCGCCGGAGGACCTCGCGATGGTCCTCGTCGACTACAAGGGCGGCGCCACCTTCGCCCCCTTCGAGAAGCTCCCGCACGTCGCCGGGGTCATCACCAACCTGGAGAACCAGGCCGGGCTCGTCGAACGCGTCCACACCAGCCTCGCGGGCGAGGTCAAGCGCCGCCAGCAGGTCCTCAAGGACGCCGGCCACGTCGCCGACATCGGGCACTACGCCGTCCTGCGCGCCGAGAACCCCGAACTGGAGCCGCTGCCGCACCTGTTCGTCGTCATCGACGAGTTCGGTGAACTCCTCACCGCCAAGCCCGACTTCATCGACCTGTTCCTGTCCATCGGCCGCATCGGCCGTTCCATCGGCGTGCACCTGCTGCTGTCCAGCCAGCGCATCGAGGGCGGCAAGCTCAAGGGCCTGGACACCTACCTGTCCTACCGGCTCGGCCTGCGCACCTTCTCCGCCGACGAGTCGCGCACCGTCCTCGACACCACCGACGCCTTCATGCTGCCGCCGCTGCCCGGCTTCGGCTACCTCAAGGTGGACACCTCCACCTACACCCGTTTCAAGGCCGGTTACGTCTCCGGCCGCTACCGGGGCCCGGCCGGCGACCGCGACCGCACCGCGGAAGGCCCCCTCGCCCTGCCCTACCCGGCCTTCAACACCCTCGGCGACAGCACCGGTTCCGCAGAGGCCGCCGAGGAGAAGCCCACCGCCACCGCCCGCGAGACCGGCCCCAGCGTGCTCGGCGTCATCGTCGACCAGCTCGCCGACGCCGCCCCGCCCGTGCGCCGCATCTGGCTCCCGCCGCTGCCCGACGCCATCCCGCTCGACGCCGCCGCCGGACCGCTCTCCGTCACCGACCGCGGACTGCGCCTCGGCGACGCCGACCGCCCCCCGCTGCGGGTACCGCTCGGTGTCCTCGACGACCCGGCCCGCCAGTGGCGCGGCCCCTGGGAGCTGGACCTGAAGGTCGCCGGCGGCCACATCGCCGTCACCGGCGGACCCCAGTCCGGCAAGACCACCCTGCTGCGCACCCTCGCCCTGTCCCTCGCGCTCACCCACACCCCGCAGGAGGTCGCCGTCTACGGTCTCGACCTCGCCGGGGGCGGCCTCGCCGCGCTCGCCGGACTCCCGCACGTCGGCGGGATCGCCGGCCGGGCCGACCGGGAACGGGCCGCCCGCACGGTCGCCGAGGTGCGGGGCATGCTCGCCGCCCGCGAGGCGCTCTTCCGCGAGCACTCCATCGACTCCGTCGACCAGCTGCGCCGCCTGCGCTCCCGCGGCGCACTGCCCGAGCTGGCCTCCACCGACATCGTCCTGCTCGTCGACGGGTACGGGGCCCTGCGCGAGGAGTTCTCCGAACTCGACGACGCCGTCACCGACCTCCTCAAGCGGGGCGGCGGCTACGGCATCCACGTCGTCGCGGGCATGCTGCGCTGGAACGACGTCCGCATCGCCAACCAGTCCCTCTTCGGCAGCCGCGTCGAACTGCGCCTGGGCGACGCCTCCGACTCGGCCATCGACCGCAAACTGTCCGAGACCATCTCCCCGGACACCCCCGGCCGCGTCCTGACCGACGGCAAGCTCTTCGCGCAGACCGCCCTGCCGCGCATCGACTCCCGGGCCGGGACCACCGACCTGGCCGCCGCCCTGGAGGAGGCCGCCGCCACCGTCCGCGCCACCTGGCACGGCGACATCGCCTCCCCGGTACGGGTCCTGCCCGCCCGGCTGCCCGCCGACCGGCTCCCGTCGGCCGACGAGGAGCCGTACCGGATCCCCATCGGCGTGGACCAGGACGTCCTCGCGCCCGTCCTGCTCGACCTCTTCGAGCAGGACCAGCACCTGCTGATCCTCGGCGACAACGAATGCGGCAAGACCAACCTCCTCTCGCTCGTCGCCCGCCAGCTCATCGCGCGCTACGGGGAGGAGGAGCTGGTCTTCGCCGTCTACGACCCCCGGCGCGGGCTGCGCGGAGTCGTCCCCGAGCCCTACCGCGGCGGGTACGCCCACAACGCGAAGATCGCCACCGCGCTGTCGGTCGGCATCGCCAAGGAACTCGACAAGCGCCTCCCCGAGGACGGCATGGACCCCGACGCCGACCCGGGCGAGGGCCCCGGCTTCACCGGCCCGCGCATCGTGGTCCTCGTCGACGACTACGACATCCTCACCACCGCCGGACAGCAGCCGCTCCAGGCATTCGTGCCCTACCTGCCGTCCGCCCAGGACATCGGGCTGCACTTCGTCGTCGCCCGGCGCGTGGCGGGCTCCTCCCGGGCCCTGTACGAACCGCTGCTCACCACCCTGCGGGAGTCCGGCACGACCGCGCTCGTCATGAACGGCGAACGCTCCGAGGGCCAGCTCTTCCCGCAGCTCTACGCGAGCGCGCAGCCACCGGGCCGCGGCACGCTCGTCCGGCGCGGCCGGCCGCACCAGACCGTGCAGACCGCGCTGGCCGCCCCCCTCACCCAGGAAGCACCCTGACACCGTGACCAAGGACGTCATCGCCCTCACCCCCAAGATGCCCGACACCGCCGCGCTGCTCGTGGCCCTCGCGGGCGGCGGCACCGAGCTCGACGCGGCCTCCGCCGCCGACGGGGCCGTGATCCAGCTGCTGGGCGCGGGCGGCCGGCCCCTGGTCTCGGTCGAAGCACCGGTGCTGGTCCAGGTCCCGGGCGAGACCGAACGGCTCCTGGGCACTCCCGCGCGGGTCCCCGTCTGGTGGACGGAGACCCGTGCCTCCACCGCCGTCCCCGAGGCGGCCGACCTCGCCGGCGCCGTCGCCGGGCGGCTCGCCGAGGTCCTCGGCGGCGCCGTCTGGCCCCCGGGCGCGGGCCGGGTCACCGCCGTCCCCGTGACCTCCGAGGCCTCCGCGGCGCCCGCGCCCGTGGGAGCCCTGCCGACCGTCGACGTGGTCACCGAGTCCACCGCCGTCGTCCTCGCGGACCGGCCCGTGATCCCGCTGACGGCCTGGCTCTCCGACGTCCTGCGCACCACCGCCGGCTTCGGCGCGGCCCTGCACATCGTCACGCCCGCCCACTGCCGGCTCAGCCTGCCGCTGCGCACCGTGCTCACCGGCGCACCGAACCGGTGGGTGGTCCAGGACCCGGAGTGCGGCTACTACGACGGCCTCTCCGGGGCGGTGCTGAGCTGGCAGGACGGCACCTTCGCCCCCACCCGTGACGCCGTCGGCGAGCCCCGGGCGGCCGCCGCCTTCGTGCGGGCCGACGAGGCGGAAGCGGGCGAACACCGGCTGACGGTGCAGTTCCGCACCGAGCACCCGGCCGAGGGGGAGCTGCTGCTCGGCCGCTCCGTGGAGGCCGCCTGGCGTGCCCTGACCGGGGGGCCGCCGGCCGGCTGGGGCACCGCCGAGCCGGTGAACCTGCCCTGGTCGCCCCGGCAGCTGACCGACCTCGCGCGCAGCCGGGCGCCGGAGCCGACCCTGCTCACGGTGGTGGGCGCGGGCGCGCTGGCCGTCGTACGGGTGACCCGCACGGCGGCCGGGGTCGAGGAGGACGTCACCCTGACCCTGGGGTACGGCCCCGCCGACCCGGCGCCGCTGGACGCGCTCGCCGGCCTGGCCGGGACGCTGGCCGACGGGCACGGCCTGGTCAGCATGCTCGCCTCCGTCGGGCCGGGCCGCCGGGACCTGAGCGTGACCCCGCGCTTCGGCCGGCCCCCGCTGCCGGTGTCGTTCACCCTGGGCGGGGCGGGCGTCGCCGAGGTCACCCTGACCCACGCCCGGCGTCCGCCGCTGGCCCTGCGCCCGTCCACGGTCGGCCCCGCCCGCCGTCCGGGCCTGCACTACCCCCTGGGCGACGGCACCGACCCGGCGGCCTGGGACACCCTGTCCACCCTCATGGCCCACCTGGGCACCACGGTCTGACGGCTTCCGCGCGGGGCGGCTTCCGCGCGGGGCGGCCTCCGCGCGGGGCGGCCACCGGACCGGGAACCCGCCGGACCGGGAAGCGCCGGAGCTACAGGCCGCCCGCGCGGACCAGGCCCGTCTCGTACGCGAGGACCACGACCTGGACCCGGTCGCGCAGGCCCAGCTTCGTCAGGATGCGGCCCACGTGGGTCTTCACGGTGGCCTCCGAGAGGACCAGCCGCCCCGCGATCTCGCCGTTCGACAGGCCCTGGGCCACCAGCAGCATGACCTCGCGCTCGCGGTCCGTCAGCCGGTCGATCTCCTTGTTCCGCGGCTCCTGCGTCGTCGTCGGCAGCATCGGCGCGAACCGGTCCAGCAGCCGGCGGGTGGTGGACGGGGCCACCACCGCGTCCCCGCTGTGCACGGAGCGGATCGCCGCCAGCAGCTCCGCCGGCGGGACGTCCTTCAGCATGAAGCCGCTCGCCCCCGCCTTCAGCCCCGAGAACGCGTACTCGTCCAGGTCGAAGGTGGTCAGGATGATCACCTTCGGGTGTTCCTCCGGCTCACAGATCCGCCGCGTCGCCTCGACCCCGTCGAGCCGCGGCATGCGCACGTCCATCAGCACCACGTCCACCTTCGTGGCCCGCAGCACCTCCAGCGCCTCCAGGCCGTCCCCGGCCTCGGCGACGACCTCCATGTCCGGCTGGGCGGCGAGCACCATCCGGAAACCCGTGCGCAGCAGCACCTGGTCGTCGACGAGCATCACGCGAATGGACATCAGTTACCTCGACCTCGTCATCTCTTCTTGAGCGGGAGCAGCGCGCTGATGCGGAAGCCTCCGCCCGGCCGCGGGCCCGCGTCCAGGGTTCCCCCGACCATACCGATGCGTTCCCGCATGCCGATCAGGCCGTGTCCGGCGCCGTCGGCGCCGCCGTCCTCGTACAGTTCGTGCGCCGCGCCCCGCCCGTCGTCCTCCACCAGCAGGCCGAGCCCGTCGTCGAAGTAGACCAGCCGTACGCTCGCCCGTGCGTCCGGGCCGCCGTGCTTGCGCGTGTTCGTCAGCGCCTCCTGCACGATCCGGTACGCGGTCAGCTCCACGCCGCTGGGCAGCCTGCGCGGCGCGCCCTCGACCTCGAAGTCCACCGTCAGTCCGGCCGCCCGCACCTGCTCGACCAGCACTTCGATCTGCTCGACGTCCGGCTGCGGCACGTAGTCCTCGGACTCCTGCGGCTCGCCGGTGCGCAGTACGCCCAGCAGCCGCCGCATCTCGGCGAGCGCCTGACGGCCGGTCCCCGAGATGGTCTGGAGGGCCTCCTTGGCCTGCTCCGGCGCCGCGTCCATGACGTACGCGGCCCCGTCGGCCTGGACGACCATCACCGACACGTTGTGCGCGACGACGTCGTGCAGCTCGCGGGCGATCCGGGCGCGCTCGGCGGCCACCGCCACCTTGGCCTGGGCCTCGCGCTCCTTCTCCAGGCGCTGGTTCCGCTCGACGAGCTGCGCGTAGTAGGCGCGGCGGGTGCGCAGCGAGTCGCCCAGCACCCAGGCGAGGGCGAAGGGGACCATCATGAACAGGGTGAACAGGACGGCCTCGGCGCCGCTGGGGCCCTTGTCCACGCCGAACCGCGCGAAGTAGAGCGGGGAGGCGAGCAGTCCCATGCCCAGCGCGGTGCGCGAGATCCAGCGCGGGACGTCGCCGGCGGCCACGGTGAAGAGGATCACCAGCATCGCGAAGTCGAAGAGGCTCGCCGTCGGGCCCAGCACCAGCTGCCACACGCCCGCCCCGACCGTCAGCCAGAACATCGCCACTGTCCACTTGCGGCGCAGCGCGACGGCGGTGCACAGCGCGATGACGCACGGCACGGCCAGCAGCCGGTGCAGGGTGCTCGTGCCGGCCACCCCGGAGTCGTCCGCGACGATCAGCATCGACAGCCCGAAGAGCAGGACGGCCCAGAAGCTGTCGACGCTCGTCGGGTGTCGGCGGATGAAGTCGTAGAGGCGCTGCACGTAACCCAGAGTAGGGACAGGAGATAGGTGCTGGAGTCAACCACAGGTGCGATCCCTGTGACGGGGGAGTACTCCCCAAGGTGGAGGGTGACCTTACCCTTTGTGGGATGAGGGCTCAGGGCGGAATCAGGGGACCGGTCCGGTGGCGGGCCGCCATGGAGGCCGCGCTGTACGGTCCGGGCGGGTTCTACGTGCGTCCCGGCGGTCCCGGGCCCGCCGGGCACTTCCGCACCTCCGTGCACGCCTCGCCCCTCTACGCGGGGGCCGTGGCCCGGTTGCTGCGCACGGTGGACGGGGCGCTCGGGCACCCGGAGCGGCTCGACCTGGTCGACGTCGGCGCGGGGCGCGGCGAGCTGCTGACCGGAGTGCTGGCCGCGCTGCCCCCCGAGGTGGCCGGGCGGGTGCGGCCGTACGCGGTGGAGCGCGCGGCGCGGCCGCGGGGGCTCGACCCTCGGATCCGCTGGGTGGCGGAGCCCCCCGAAGGGACGACGGGCCTGCTGTTCGCCAACGAGTGGCTGGACAACGTCCCCCTCGACGTCGTGGAGGACGGCCGCTACGTCCTGGTCGACCCGGACGGTACGGAGACCCCCGGCGGCCCCCTCGACGCGGCGGACCGGGCCTGGCTGGAGCGGTGGTGGCCCGCCGCGGCGGCGGGCGGCGAGGGCCGGGCGGAGATCGGCCGGGGCCGTGACGAGGCCTGGGCGGCGGCCGTCGCCACCCTGGAACGGGGCCTGGCGGTGGCGGTGGACTACGCCCACACCCGCGCGGCCCGGCCCCCGTTCGGCACCCTGACCGGGTTCCGGGAGGGCCGGGAGGTACCGCCGGTCCCGGACGGCGGCTGCGACGTCACCGCGCACGTGGCGCTCGACGCCTGCGCGGGGACGGGGGCCGCCCTGCTCACCCAGCGGGAGGCACTGACCGCCCTCGGCGTCCCGTGCGGCCGCCCGCCGCTGGCCCTGGCCTCCACCGACCCGGCGGCGTACGTCCGGGCCCTGTCGGCGGCGGGCGAGGCGGCGGAGCTCACGGCCCGGGGCGGCCTGGGCGACTTCGGCTGGCTGGTGCAGCCGGTCGGGATCCCGGCGTGGCCGCCGGTGTAGCCGCCGCCCCGCGGCAAGCGGGTCAGAGCCTCTTCACGCTGCGCAGGGTGGTCGCGTAGTAGCCGTTGCCGTCGAGGCGCGAGGCACCGCCCTTGTCGCCGATGGTGGGGCCGTTGGCCTCTTCGCGGCTGGAGATGAAGATGTTGTGGCCGTCGGAGTCGGTGCCCAGGTAGATGCCCGTGTGGTCGAGGCGGTCCTTGGTGCGGGTGTCGAGCTTGAAGAACAGCAGGTCGCCCGGCTGGATCACGTCGATCGACGGGGGCCGGTGCTCCGGGCCGGTCCCCTTGAGCGGGATGACGTCCGCGCCCAGCGCGGAGCGGGCGATGCCGTTCGCGGTGCGCGGCAGGCCGGCGCCGGGGGTGTCGTCGGGCATCAGGGGGTAGCGGGCCCGGTAGCCGAAGACGGTGCGGACGAAGCCCGAGCAGTCGATCGCCCGGTAGCGGGCGGGCTGCGGCTGCTTGGTGACGCCGTTGCGGAAGGTGTACGGCTTGCCGAGGTAGTCGTAGAAGTCGGACTGCTCCAGGCGCAGGTCGTTGCCCTCGGAACCGGTGGGGTTGAGCGGCCCGAAGGAGGCGTCGCCGGCGAAGGAGGTGCCCTGGGCGTCCTTCTTCACCGGGGCCTTGTCGACGTACTGGAAGGCAGTCGCGAAGATGTCGTCCTCGCTGCTCCCGTAGTACTTCTTGAACCAGTCCTTGAACCACTGCTGGTTCTCGGCGCCCTGCTTCCACACCTCGGGCAGGAGCCGGACCCAGTTCTCGGTGACGACCCGGGAGGAGGTGTTGGCGGGCTCGCTGAAGGTGCGGCTGGGGCCGGTGAGGGTGGCGGTGCGGGCGCCGTCGGTGAAGGTGGCGAGGACCTGTCCACTGCCGTCGCGCAGTACCGACCGGGCGGGGCTCTGCAGGCGCTCCCACTTCTGGGTCCCGCTCGTGCCCGCCGTGATGCCGCCCACGCCGTTCCTGTCGGCGGCGACGTGCACGGCGGGGGTCTTGGCCTGCTCCTCGGTGCGCAGCGCGTAGGTGAAGTAGGCACTGCCGGCCAGCAGCGCGAGCACGGTGACCGTGTGCAGCGTGGGGCGGGTGCCGCGGCTCTTCTTTTTCTTCTTCTTCGACGGGGCGGTCATGCGGGAGGCTCCGGGGCGGTGGGTGAGGGGTGGCGTGGCGGGGCGTCAGGCGCTGGGCATGACGCCGAGCAGGATCCCGGCGGTCAGGACGACGTAGGTCATGAGCGTGGCGCTGCCGGTGGCGAGCAGGGTGGCGCCCTTGGGCTGGCGGACCAGCTGGTAGGCGATCAGGCCCGGGACGATGAAGCCGAGGGTCTGGTTCGCGTACAGGAGCGGGAACTCCATCTGGAGCACGATCACCACGGTGGCCTGGAGCAGGACGCCGATCAGGACGACGGCGGCGAACAGGCGTTTGCCGTAGAGGATGACGAACTTCTGGGTGAGCAGGGTCAGGACGTAGGTCATCACGGTGATGCCGACCACGAGGGCGGCGCGCTGGAGGTCCTCGATGAGGGTGAGCGCGAGCCAGCCCGGGGTGATCATGCCGCCGGGGGAGAGGTTGGTCGTGAGGTAGCAGAGCAGGGAGAACAGCAGGCCCAGCGCGATGCCGATCGCGGCGATCTCGGGGGTGAGGACGGCGGGGATCAACGGGGCTCTCCTGGGTGGGCGTTCGGGGGGACCTGCTGCTGCGGCGACTGCTGCGGCCAGGCCGGGACCGGCGTGGCGGCGCCGATGCCGTAGGGGTCGGGCGCGGCCCGCGGGGGCTGCGGCTGTGGCGCCCGCCCTTGCGGGGCTCCCCCGTACGGGGCCTGCGGCGGGGGCTGCTGCCCGTACGGCTGCTGCTGGTACGCGGCGCTCGCGTACTGCTGCCCGACGGTGACCCCCGGGTACGGCTGCGGCCCGACGGTGACCCCCGGGTACGGCTGCGGCCCGGAGGGGGCTCCCGGGTGCGGCTGCGGCGGGTACGGGCCCTGGGCGTGCGGCTGCTGCCCGTACCCGGCCCCCGCGTACTGCTGGTGGCCGGGCGCGGGGGCCGCGTACGGGTCCTGGGCGTAGGGGTCCTGGCCGTACGGGTCCTCCGCGTACGGGTCCAGCGGGCGCGTGAAGACCGGGGCGGGCTCCTGCGCCCGTACCTCGGCGGGATCGCGCTCCGGCTCGGACTCGTCCGGCGGGAGTTCCGCGAGGTGCTCCAGCAGTACCTCGCCCTGCCCGTGGATGTTGCCGATGGCCACCAGCGAGGAGCTCTCCCCGAGGTGTCCCAGCAGCTCGTGCATGAACTCCTCGCCGTCGCGCTGGTCACCGCCGAGGTCGACGGCGCGGTCGCGCCACTCGGCCGGGATCGCGTCGATGGCGCTCTTCGCGGGGTGCCCGATCACGAACACCTTGTCCGGCTGGAGTTCGGGGACGATCGAGCCCATCTGGCCGTTGCGCTCGACCCGGTCGGGCCGGCAGTTGATCACCACGTTCAGCGGGCGGTCCACCGCGCCCAGGTCCAGCAGCTGGTTGATGTTCATCAGCGTGGACTCGGGGTCGTTCGCCGCGAAGACGTTCGCGAAGCGCAGCCGCTTGCCCCCCGGCGCCAGGTACCGCTCGACCGACAGCACACCGGGGTCCGGCGGGGCCTCGTACATGCCCTTCAGGGCCGTCGCCCGGTCGACGCCGAGGAGTTCGGCGACGGTGAGGGCGATCGCCACGTTCTCCTTGAAGGTGAACCAGCTGAACCCGCGCAGCTCCTCGTCCGAGACCGTGTCCGGGTCCGCGTAGACCAGCTTGCAGTCCCGGGCGTCCGCCTCCTCCTGGAGCACGTCGAACCGTTCCTTCTCGGCGGTGACGCAGATCCCGCCGTAGGGCATCGAGCGCGACAGGGAGCGTGCGATGTCGTCGAGGGTCGGGCCCATCTCGGCGACGTGGTCCTCGCGGACGTTGCACAGGACGCCGATGGTCGACTGGATCAGCTTCGACTGGTTGATCTCCTGGAGCGCCGGCATGACCGCCATGCACTCCATGACCAGCGCGTCCGGCCGGTAGGCGGCGGCGCGCCGCACGATGCCGATCTGCTCGACCACGTTGGCGATGCCGAACTTGCGGTAGACCGGCTCCTCGGTGGCGTCGGGGTGGATGAACCGGGCGGCCGTGCCGGTGGTCTTGGCCACCGTCGTCAGGCCGCCGCCGCGCAGCGCGCCCGCGCACAGCCGGGTGATGGAGCTCTTGCCGCGGATGCCGTTGACCAGCACCCTGTTCGGTATCCGGTCCAGGTTGGAGAAGTGCCGGCGCTGCTCGACGATGCCCGCGCCCAGCATGATCAGGCAGCAGACGAGCAGTACGCAGTAGAGGAAGAGCACGGGGGGATCAGTTCCTTCCGGCCGGCGCGGACGGCTGTCCGGCGGCCTGCTTGCGCTGCTGCTGTCGCTGCTGGAGCTGCTGCCGGATGATCTCCAGGCTGCGGGTGACGGCGCCGACCTCGTCGTGGTGGCGCGGGTAGAGGACGGTGCGCCGGTCGCCGTCGGCGAGGGCCTCGGCGCGCCGGGCCAGTTCGCGCAGCGGCGCGATCACGATGATCTGGAGCCAGCCCAGGCAGGCCGCGCCGACCGCGAAGCCGAGGAGCCCGGCGAGGACGGTGCGGTTCTGCAGGCTGTACTCCTGGATGGCCAGTCCCTTGGCGGACTGCCAGCTGACCACGGTCCACTTCAGGTCCCCGGCCGCGCCGCCGCCGGAGAACGGGGCGGCGGCGGCGATGACGTGGTCGCCGCCGCTGCGGTAGAGGACGCTGCCGGGCCGCGGGGCCATGCCGACCTTGAGGGCGGAGCCGTCGACGAGGGCGTCGAGGCGTGCGTCGTCGAGCTTCTGGAAGGCGCGGTAGCCGCCGTTGGAGGCGATGATCCGGTGCTTGGCGTCGACGACGCGGATCTCCCCGAGGCCGGGCCGCTTGAGGAGGGAGTTGAGGAAGTCGATGCGCAGCTCGCCGACGACGGCCGTGCCCGCCTTGCCGGGGACGGGTGCCGTCGCGACGATCACCGGGCTCTTGCCGCGGTCGTCGAGGGCCACCGGATCCTTGCGGGGCCCCTTGCCGTCGGCGTCCTTCGGGGTGCCGCCCGCCCGGGCGAGGATCTTGCCGGAGGGGTCCAGGACGTAGAGGGACTGGTAGCGCGCGTGTTCGTCGGCGGTGCGCTCCAGGACCGTGCTCATGTGCTCGGGGGTGGTGTCGCCGTCCATCGAGGAGGCCACGGACAGCAGGTCGGCCTGGCCCTCGTTGAGGGCGCGGCGGACCCGGTCGTTGAGGGTGTCGGTGCGTTCGCGCTGGTCGTTGACCAGTTGCTGGGGTACGACGACGGCGTCCCCGGCGCGGTTGACGAGCAGGCCCAGCGGGAGGCACCACGCGAGGAGCAGGACCGCGCACAGGGCGAGGAGCGTACGGGCGCCCGTACGGCGTTTGCGGCGGGCGCGTGCGGCGGGCGCGGCCGGGGAGCCGTCGCGCAGCTGGACGCGCAGCCGTTCCAGGGCGGCGGCGATCCGCGCGGCCTCGGCGCCCCGGGGGACGGCCACGGGGCGGGTGAGGTCGCCCCGGGTGAGGCGGCGGCTGTCGAGGAAGAGGGCGATCAGCGGGCGCTGCACCGTGGCGACGAGCAGGGCCACGACCAGGGCGCCGACCAGGAGCAGCGCGCCGGCCAGGACCATTCCGGCGAAGGCGTCGGAGGTGCGGGCCGGGTTCTGCGGCACGTTGACCATGGCGACGACGGTGAGGTCCAGGCTGGTGGCGGTGGTGCCGGCGCCCGCCTCGGATCCGGCGAGGCCCGCGTAACCGGCGGCGGCGCGGTCCCCGCCGGACTCGCCGCCCAGCAGGCTGCCGCTGACCCCGGGGAAGCCCCCGGAGCCGGGCTCCTTGGCGGTGAGGGGGTTGACGCGGGTCTTCCTGGCGGCGGCCTTGGCGAAGGAGGCCAGCTGTCTGGTGTCGCGCTTGACGTCGGCGCGCTGGGTTTCGGCGACCATCTCGGGCTCGGGGATGCCGTCGCTGCTGAGGACGGCGCCGTCGGAGCCGACGACGGCGATCGAGCGGAACCTGCCGAGGCTGATGCCGGGGAAGCGCAGGCTGCTGGAGGCCACCAGCAGTTGCTGGGGCTGGTCCTTCCAGTTGAGGAGGGAGAGGGTCAGCAGCCGGGTCTCGCCGCCGGGCATCCTGACCATGCGGGGGGCCAGGCCGCCGGCGCCGGAGAGTTGCGTGCGGTCGATGGCGGTCAGCGGGAGGTTCTCGCCGCGGGCGGCGAGCAGCCGGCCGGAGCCGATCTCGACGACGGCGGTGCCGCGCCACTTCTGGTAGACGCTGCCGATGCGGTCGAGGACGGCATCGGGGGCTACGGGCTTGCCGGTGGAGAAGAGGGCCGCGGCCCGGTCGAGGTCGGTGACGCTCTCGTCCAGGGAGGCGCGCAGGGCGATCGCGCCGTCCTCGGCGAAGTGCTGCTGCGAGGTGAGCACGGCCGCGGGCAGCCGGTCCTCGTGGACGGTGCCGAGGCTGAACGCGGTGAATCCCGCCAGGGCGAGCAGCAGTACCGACAGCACGGTGATCGGGGGCCTGATGCCACCGAGGAGTGACATGTCGGCCCTGCGGCGGGCCTTGCGCCGCCGCGTGGTGCGCGTAGCGGCCACAGCGGGGTCCTTCCTGGAGGGGGCGGGGAGGTGCGGGAGGGGAGGGGAGGGGCGGGGGACGTACGGGGTCAGTCCGGCAGCTCCCGCAGGGCACGGAGTCCGTCCTTGGCGGCGCCGCGGTTGAGCAGGGTGCCCTGGGTGCGTTCGAAGGCAAGCCGGTAGCGGGCGCGCTGCTGCGGCAGGAGCGGCGCGTCGCCGCGCAGGGCCTCGGCGACGTCGACCAGGCGGTGGTCGCGCACGGGCCGCACGGCGGCCGGGTCGGTGCCGGGGGCGGCCTCCGGGTCGGGCGGGATGTCGGTGAAGGTGGGCACGTAGCGGGCCCGCACGTCCCAGGTGCCGCCGCGTTCGGTGAACTCGAACCAGCCGATGGCGCCCTCTTCGGTCAGTCCGCCGGGCACGTCGTGGCGGGCGAGCTGGTTGCCGAGCCCGTAGGCGGTCCAGGTGCCGCCGATCTTCTCCATCGGCTGGACGACGTGGCTGTGGTGGCCGATGACCAGGTTGATCCCGGTCTCGCGGGCGATCCGGCGGGCCAGGTCGAGCTGCTGGTTGCTCGGCTCGGGCTGGTGTTCGCGGCCCCAGTGGATGGAGAGGATGACGACGTCGGCGCCGGCCGCGCGGGCCTTCTTCTCGGCGGCGGCGATGGCCTTGAAGCTGGTCGGGTTCGCCAGCCAGGGCTTGTCCGGGGGGAGGTCGCGCCCGTTGAAGCCGAAGGAGAAGGAGATCTGGGCGACCTTGACGCCCTTGACGTCCATGATCAGGGGGGTGTCGGCCTCGGCCTGGCTGCGGGCGGAGCCGGTGTGGCGCAGGCCTTCGCGGTCGAGGGTGTCGAGGGTGCCGTAGACCCCTTCGGGGCCGTGGTCGAGGGTGTGGTTGGAGGCCGTCGAGCAGGTGTCGTAGCCGATGGCCTTGACCGTCTTGGCGATCTGCGGCGGGACGAGGAAGTCGGGGTAGGACCGGAAGGGGCCGCCGGGGCTGCCGAGGACCGCCTCCATGTGGCAGATCCCGAGGTCGGCCCGGCTGATGACCGGCTTGACCCCCGCCATGATCCGGTCGAAGTCGTAGCCCTGGTGGCCGGCGGCCCGGGCGTCCCGGGCGGCCTGTTCGGTCAGCTCGGGGTGGATGAGGATGTCGCCCGCGGCGGCCACGGTGAAGGAACGGCCCCCGCCCGTGCCGCCGGCGCCGCTGCCGCCCGCCGGGCCGCGCTCCGGGCCGCCGAGGAGCCCGCAGCCCGCGAGCGAGAGGCTCAGCGGGAGGGCCAGCAGCGCGGCGCGCTTCCGGGGGGAGGCCGGGCGGACGAGGGCGAATTTCACTCAGCTATTTTCGGCCAGTGACGACTGCGAGATTCACAAAAAACGTAACGATTGTTGCGATCACGTGTGTAGCGATCATGGCTGGGGTCGCTTATGTCGCTTTCATGCCCTCTTATGTGGCCGCAAAGAGGCCTGCATCCCTCCCTTCTCCTGTGGTCCCGGACACGGGTTTGCTGGAGAGGGTGACCCGATTCACCTCTGAATTCGGAGTGACGGGCGGCTATCGCGCACCGACGCGGGCGGAG
This sequence comes from Streptomyces sp. M-16, assembly GCF_052114405.1. Lineage (NCBI taxonomy): Bacteria > Bacillati > Actinomycetota > Actinomycetes > Kitasatosporales > Streptomycetaceae > Streptomyces > Streptomyces sp. M-16. The sequence goes on from NZ_JBFRER010000120.1 coordinate 16,791, forward strand.
CGGGATGCCGTCATGGAAGGTGTATCGGCCCTTTTTGATGGAAATGTCGATAAAGCGCGTGCCCGCCTCGCCGGCGTGGACTACCGCCTCGACACCTTCACCGACGGACCGGACGGCCGCCGCTTCGCCGAGGTCGCCGACGCGGCCGCCCGCCCCGGATCCGCGAACCGCGGCTGGGGTCGCGTCTACGTCGACCTCGGCGCGCCCCCGCGCTGGTCGGTCCAGGTCCCGCACCCCATCGCCGACCAGGACACCGAACGCCTCGGCGCGCAGGTGCTGCGCGGCGCCCCCGGCGGGGTCATGGTCCTGGCCGGGGCCCACCGCAAGGCGGGCTCCGGATTCGACGCCGACGCGGGCGGGGCCGAGGAGGAGGACACCGCCGCCTCCGGGGACGTGGCCGACATGGCCCACCGCACCGACTCCGTTTTCCACGCCGTCGTCACCGAGCTCACCCGCCGCGGCCTGCCCGGCATCCAGCTCCACGGGTTCGCCGACTCCTCCGCCCCCGCCGCCGGAGCCGTCGTCTCCACCGGGTCCGGCAACACGGCCGCCGCCGACGCGGAGCGGCTCGCCGCGCAGCTGGAGGGCCGCGGGATCAGGCCGTGCCGGGCCTGGGCCGCGAACTGCCGCCTCTCGGGGCGCAACAACGAGCAGGGCCGGCTGGCCGCCGAGCACGGAACCCGCTTCCTCCACCTCGAACTGGCCCGCTCCGTGCGGGCCGACGCGGGCCGGCTGGCCGAGGTCGCCGGGGCGGTCGCGACCGTCGCCGAGGGGTGGGCCGGTGAGCCGGTGAAGGCCCCGGACGCGGCGGGGGCCGCCMCCCCGACGGGATGACGGCCCCTGCTGCTGTGCTGGTGCGGCTGTGCTGCGCTGGGCTCGTGCCGCTGGGCTCGTGCCGCGTCGCTGAGCCGCGTCGCTGAGCCGCGTCGCTGAGCCGCGTCGCTGAGCCGCGTCGCTGAGCCGCGCCGCGCCGTACGGCCTACTGCGTGACCTCGTGGTCGTGACCCGGGCGCAGACCGCCGCCGTTGCCCGAGCCGGTGCTCGGCTTCGGGGTGACCGGCTGCGTCAGCGGGGCCAGGTCGTAGGCGTAGTGGCCGACCGCGTTCGCGATGACGTCGACGTTGATGTCGAGCGCCTTCTGGTCGATGTTGGTGATGTCGTCGCCCTTGCCGTGGTAGTTCACGTCGTAGGCGACACCCGCCTGACCGCCGAACTTCGTGGCCTGGGCCGGGGTCTTGATGCCCTCGGCGCCCGTGTCCGTACCGCCGGAGGGGATCCCCGCCTCGATGAACGGGCCGTAGTCCGAGCGGCCGGTGAAGTCACTGCCCTCGTGCGGGATCTTCTGCGTGTCGAGGAAGTCGGTGATCTGCTTCTCCAGCTGCGCCGAACCCTCCGGGCCGGGGCCCGAGCCGACCTTGTCGGAGTCGTCGCCGTCGTAGACGAAGTAGGCGGCGTTCGGCGAGGCGATCATGTCGAAGTTCAGGTAGAGCTTGATCTGCTTCTTCTGCTCCGGCGTCAGCGAGGCGACGTACGCCTCCGAGCCGAGCAGGCCGAACTCCTCCGCCGACCACCAGGCGAACTTGACCTTGTTCTTGATCTTCGTCTGGCTGCTCGCCAGGCGCTGCGCGACCTGGAGGATGCCCGCCGAGCCGGAGCCGTTGTCGTTGATGCCGGGACCGGCCGCCACCGAGTCCAGGTGCGCGCCGAGGAAGACGGTGTTGTTCTCGTCGCCGCCCCGGGTCTCCGCGACCACGTTGAAGGTCTTGCGGTTCTCGCGCAGCTCGCGGAGGTCCAGGGTGACCGAAACCGGGCCGGCCGCCGCCTCGGCGGCCAGCTTCTCGCCCTCCGCCTGGGAGACGCCGCCGGTGGGGACCTTGCCCGCGTTGGCGTCCCCGAGGGTGCCGTTCAGGGCGCCCTCCGTGTTGTTGTAGATGACCGTGCCCACCGCGCCGGCCGCCGCCGCGTTCGCCTGCTTCACCGCGAAGGTGCAGCCGCCGCGCTTGACCAGCGCGATCTTGCCGGTGAAGGTGCCGGCCGCGAAGTCGCCGGGCTCGCAGCCGTTGCTGCCGTCGGCGTCGACCGGGGCGACCGCGAGCTGCGCGGTGACGCCTTCGGCCGGACCGCTGGCCGTGTACGTCATCAGCTTGATCGGGACGTCACGGCCGGCCGCGCCGTTGACCTTCAGCTTCTCGGAGATCGTCTCGACGTACACGAAGTCGAACTCGTTGCGCGTGACCTCGTACCCGGCCGCCTTGAGCACGGCCTCGACGTACTGGGCGGACTGGACGTGCCCCTTCGAGCCGGCGACGCGGGTGCCCTTGTTGTAGTCGGCGATCGACTGGAGGACCTTCAGGTGGTTGTAGGCACCCTTGCCGGTCGCCTCCTTGACCAGCTTCCTGGCCAGCGCGTCACCCCTGGCGGCATCGCTCTGCGGGCTCGCGGTGGCACCGGCCGGGCCGGCGAGGAGGAGCGGCGAGACGAGGGCCGCGGCCGCCAGTGCGGCGGTTGCTGCGGCTATACGGCGAGAGGGCATGAAGGTCCTTTCACGGCACGCGGGGCAATGGGGTGAGTGGTGGACGCACGTTAGGCACCAACAGGCCCCTCTCGCCAGGGTTTTCACTGCTTCCGGTTTGTGAAATCCGCATATCGGTGACTCTGCGCCGTCAGAATCCGGCCACTGTCCGATGAGTGGTCAGCGGAGAATGCCCTCGATGAAATCGGAACCTATGCGAGCGACCACTGACAGATCCAACTGATGCTGTACATAACGGCCCTGGCGGCGGGCGTGCAGCAGCCCGGCCTTCTTCAGCACCGCCAGGTGCCGGGACACCTCCGGCGGGGTGATCCCGTAGACCCGCGCCAGCTCGCTCGTCGTGTACGGGGCCCGCGCCAGGCTGCGGCACAGCATCATCCGCACCGGGTGCGCCAGTGCCTCCATCCGGCGCGCGAGCAGCTCCACCGAGCCGGGCTCGGAGGCCAGTTCGGGCGGGTTCAGCGGATAGTGCACCACCGGGCGCCAGCCGGGCGCGTGCAGCACCAGCAGGTGCGGCCAGCCGAAGTTCGTCGGCACGAACAGCAGCCCGGGGCCGACCCGCGGATCGGTGGCCGTGGCCTGGCCGTTGACCATCTTGTCGGCGGTGACCGTGGTCAGCCCCTCGTCCACGCTCAGCGCCGCGGACACCTCCCGCAGCGCCGCCGGCAGACCCTTGTGGCGCAGCACCTCCGCCTTGTGGCGGGCGTCCGCCGCCTGCCGCGGCTCGATGCGCCGCCAGGTCTCGGCGAAGAAGGCCTCGTCGCAGTCCTCCAGGAGCCGGCGCAGCCAGACCCGGACGGAGTCGGTGTCGTCCAGCAGCCGGACCGAGAACTCCAGCTGACGGGGGCCGCGCGCGGCGGCCGCCTCCAGCGCCTTGGCCCGCGCGCCCGGGTCCTTCAGCGGGGAGGGCCCGCCGCCCTCGTTGTAGAGCGCGAGCCAGCAGTGCTCCAGGGCGGCCATCACGAACCGCTCGTCGTCCAGCCGGTCGAGGATGTCCAGGTCCTCGGCCAGGGTGGCTCCGGGGCGGCCCGAGCCGCCGGGGATCCCGGCGAAGGCCATGAAGATGTCGGAGAACGAACTGCGCCACATGAACTCGGCTTCGAGCAGCCGCTCCGCCAAGCAGGGGTCGAGCGAGGCTCTGACGGAGGTCGTCCAGGAATGGAGCTCGGGGTGGTGCGCGGGCTGCGACAGCGCGTGCAGGGCCATGCAGAGCTCGGCGAGCGGAGCCGGCGCGAAACCGATCCGCTCCGCGGGGAGCCCGGCTATGTCGATCGTGACGCTCATCGCCCCATTCTGGCCCCGGACGCTCCCGCGCGGGAGCCGGGGGTACGCGCTGCGCCCCGTCCGTCCGGGTGACGGGCGGAGGTGCTCCGGCGCAGGTGGGAGGCCTCGATTGACGGTGAGCGTCAATCGTCGTGCGGGTTGCCGCCGACGGGGTGAGGGTGGATGCATGACCGCCACCGAGCAGTACCTCTTCGACAGCTACCGGGCCGTCCAGCACGGCACCCCCCAGCCCCCGCCGCCGGGCCGCGACGACTGGGCCGTCCTGCGGTCCGTCCGCACCGAGGCCCGCTTCCGCGCCGTCCTCGACGGCCGCCCCGCCACCCGCCCCTGGCGCGCGGCCCTCCACCGCCTCCTCCACCCGGCGAGGCCCTGCTGAGGCCCGGGGGCGCCGAGGCCCGGGGCGCCGAGGCCCGGGGCGCGGCGAGGCGACGCGCCGCCGAGGCCCGGGCCTCCATCCGGCGAGGGCCGGCCGGGGTGCTACAGCCGGTCCACGAACCCCCGTACCGCCGCCCGGACGTCGTCCGCCGTCCAGGCCAGCCCCGGCTGCGTGACCTCCACCTCCGTCATCGCCATCCCCGGGGGGCCCTGCGCCGACCAGCGCCGGAACAGGAGCGTGCCCGTCTCCTCCGCGAGGCGCAGGCCCGCCTCCGTCAGGCCGTCCGCCCCGTACGGCAGCCACACCTGGAACTGGTGCGTGTGCGGCACCTCCGGGTGGACCCGGAACCACGGCACGCCGGCCTCCTCGAAGCCCTCCCGCAGGGCCTCGGCGACGACCTTCGCCTGCGCCACGTAGGACGGCAGCAGGGGCAGCTGCCGCTCCAGCCCGGCCAGCGCCGACAGGGCCTGCGGGAACTGGCGGAACACCTGTCCCCCGTACCGGTGGCGCCAGACGCGGGCCTCCTCCACGAAGCCCCGGGGTCCGGCCAGGCAGGCCCCGCTCAGCCCGCCCAGGGACTTGTAGAAGGAGACGTAGACGGAGTCCGCGAGCCCCGCGACCTCCGCCAGCGGCCGCCCGAAGTGGGTCGCGCACTCCCACAGCCGGGCCCCGTCGAAGTGGACGACCGCGTCCCGCTCCCGGGCCGCGTCGACCAGCTCCTCCAGCTCCTCCCAGGTCGGCAACAGGAAGCCCGGGTCGCGCAGCGGCAGCTCCACCATCAGAGTGCCGAAGGGCTCCGCCAGGTCGGTGACCTCCTGCGCGGTCGGCTGCCGCGGCTCCACCGTCGGGTGGACCGTGCGCAGCCCGGAGACCACGGGCAGCGCGCCGCCCTCCCACCGCTCCGGATGGCTCATCGGGTGCAGCGCCACGACCGGGTTCCCGGTCCGCCCCGCCCAGCAGCGCAGCGCGACCTGCTGCGCCATCGTCCCGGTCGGGAAGAACGCCGCCTCCTCGGTCCCCAGCAGCTCCGCGACCCGGGTCTCCAGCTCGGCGACGATCCCGTCGCCGTACACGTCGGCGGGTTGTCCCAGGTCGTAGGGGGCCTGCGCCAGCGCGGCGAGCAGCTCCCCGGCCGTCGCGTCCCGGCCGCCCCCCGAGAGCGACCGGTCCGCCGCCCGCCCCGCCGCCACCAGCCGCTTCGTGCGTTCCTCGTCATCGGTCATGGGCCGATCATGCCTCCGGTCGGCGCGGCCCCGCCATGGCCCCAGGGGCTAGCATGGCGGCGTATCGTCCGGTACCCCCCGCGGACTGGAACGGAAGGCATTCCCCGCGTGAACGCACCCCATCAGACGGAGTCCCGGGATCCGTCCGCCCGTCCCGCCCGGCTCACCGTCGGCGTCGTCGGAGCCGGCCGGGTCGGCCCCGCGCTGGCCCGCGCGCTCCAGCAGGCCGGGCACCGCCCCGTCGCCGTCTCCGGAGTCTCCGACGCCTCCCGTCGCCGCGCCGCGCGGATGCTGCCCGACGTACCGGTCGTCCCGCCCGCGCAGGTGCTGGAGCGGGCCGAGCTCGTGCTGCTGACCGTCCCCGACGACGCCCTGCCCGGCCTGGTCGAGGGCCTCGCCGAGACGGGCGCCGTCCGCCCCGGACAGCTCCTCGTCCACACCTCCGGGCGCTACGGGACCTCCGTGCTCGACCCCGCGCGCCGCGCCGGGGCGCTCCCGCTGGCCCTGCACCCCGCGATGACCTTCACCGGCACCGAGGTCGACGTGCAGCGCCTGGGCGGCTGCTCCTTCGGCGTGACCGCCCCCGAAGAGCTGCGGCTGGCCGCGGAAGCCCTGGTCATCGAGATGGGCGGGGAGCCCGAGTGGATCGCGGAGGACAGCCGCCCGCTCTACCACGCCGCCCTCGCCCTGGGCGCGAACCACCTGGTCACCCTGGTCGCCCAGTCGATGGAGCTGCTCCGCACCGCCGGTGTCGAACACCCCGACCGGATGCTCGGCCCCCTCCTCGGCGCGGCCCTCGACAACGCCCTGCGCTCCGGGGACGCGGCGCTGACCGGCCCGGTCGCCCGCGGTGACGCCGGCACGGTCGCCGCGCACGTCTCCGAACTGCGCAAGCACGCCCCCGCCACCGTCGCCGGGTACCTCGCCATGGCCCGGACCACCGCCGACCGCGCCCTCGCGCACGGCCTGCTCAAGCCCGAACTGGCCGAGGACCTGCTCGATGTCCTCGCCGACACCGCCGAACCGGAGGGTGGCGCGCGATGACCGGCCCGCTGCTGTTGCTGAACACCGCGGAAGAACTCCACAAGCTCCCGCGCACCGGCCGCCGCGCCGTCGTGATGACGATGGGCGCCCTCCACGAGGGCCACGCCACCCTCGTCCGCACCGCCCGGGAACAGGCCGGCCCGGACGGGCAGGTCGTGGTCACCGTCTTCGTCAACCCCCTCCAGTTCGGGGCGAACGAGGACCTCGACCGCTACCCCCGCACCCTCGACGCCGACCTGCGGATCGCCGAGGAGGCGGGCGCCGACGTCGTGTTCGCCCCCGCCGTCGACGAGGTCTACCCCGGCGGCGCCCCCCAGGTGCGGATCACCGCCGGGCCCATGGGCGAGCGCCTCGAAGGTGCCACCCGCCCCGGCCACTTCGACGGGATGCTCACCGTCGTCGCCAAGCTGCTCCACCTCACCCGCCCCGACCTGGCCCTCTTCGGCCAGAAGGACGCCCAGCAACTGGCCCTGATCCGGCGCATGGTGACCGACCTCAACTTCCCCGTCGACGTGGCCGGCGTGCCGACCGTCCGGGAGGAGGACGGGCTCGCCCTGTCCTCCCGCAACCGCTACCTGTCGCCCCTCGAACGGCACACCGCCCTCGCCCTGTCCCGCGCCCTGTTCGCCGGCCGCGACCGGCTCGCCGCCCAGGCGGCGCTGCGCGCCCGCGCCG
>NZ_JBFRER010000121.1:0-23377 GCF_052114405.1 Streptomyces sp. M-16
CGGAGCTGGCCGCGGCCCTGGCGGGCCCGCCCCCGCCGCCGGTCCGGCGCCCCGGGCCGTCCGAGGCGGCCGCCACCCGCACGGTCTCGGACCCGCCGGCCCTCGGGGGCCCGGGCTGCGGTGGCGGCTGCGCGGGGTGCGGAGGATGCGGGGGAGGTCTGTGAGGTCCGGCCGGATCCACGGCCGGGGAGAGCGGAAGGCGTAGTACCGAAAAGCTCGCCATCCGCCGTTCGGGGGTTTATCTTCGGCATACCTGGCCGGGTAACAGCGTTGGACCGATGCCATTCCGCTGGAGGATGACTCTCCGTGCAGCACGTTTCACAGGCTCCCGTCACCACCCCCGACGCCGAGCCCGCGCCGCCCGAGCCCCGCGCGTTCAGCGAGGTCAAGGGCTGGTTCTCGGCCTATGACCAGGTGCTCTTCGACTGGTTCCTGAGCCGCCAGAACGACACCCCCGAGGCGTCGGGCGACATCCTCGAACTGGGTGCGTTCCTGGGCAAGAGCGCGATCTTCCTCGCCGGATACTTGCGGGAGGGCGAGGAGTTCACGGTCTGCGACCTCTTCGACTCGCCCGCGCCCGACGACTTCAACCTGGCGGAGATGAAGGACTCCTACCCCACCCTCACGCGCCGCGGGTTCGAGACGAACTACCTGGCCTTCCACCCGTCCCTGCCGACCGTCATCCAGGCCCCGACCTCGGTGGTCGCGGACCGGGTGCGCCCCGGCAGCTGCCGTTTCGTCCACGTCGACGCCTCCCACCTGCACGAGCACGTGGTCCAGGACATCGCCTCCTCGCGCCTGGTCGCCACCCCCGACGCCGTCGTGGTCTTCGACGACTACCGCGCCGCCCACTGCCCCGGCGTCGCCGCCGCGGTCTGGGCGGCGGTGGCCGGCGGGGGACTGCGCGTGATCGCGGTCTCCGCCTCGAAGCTCTACGCGACCTGGGGCGACCCCGTGCCCCACCAGTCGGCGCTGCTGGCCTGGCTGGAGGGCCGCACGGACCTGTGGCACGGCGTGGACGTGGTGGCCGGGCACCCGCTGGTGCGCATAGGCGACGAGGGAGTGGTGGCGCCGCCCGCGCCGAAGCGGCTGCGCCCGCCGGCCGAGCCCGTCGCTGCRCCGGCCACCGCCCCGCGGCCGGCACCGGCGAAGCCGGTCCGCTGGCGCCGGCTGGCCAAGGACCTGCTCCCGCCGCTGCTCACCCGCGCCGTCGTGGCCCGGCGACGGCGCCGCCGGGGCTGAAAGCCTGAGTACGGAGCCGTTCCCGCGGGCCCGGCGCCGTACTCAGGGCATCGGGCCCGTGCTGCCCCGGGCCGGGTCAGGGGCGCCGGGCCCCGTGCTGCCCCCCAAGCCGCGTCAGGGGCGTCGGGCCCTCGCAGACCGGGGCCGCCGCGTCAGGGCGTCAGGCCCTTGCGGACCCGGGCCGCGCGGCGGGCCTCGGCCGCCTGGCGCGCCTCGATGGTCTTGCGGGACTCCTTGCCCTTGCCGGGCCGGCCCGGGCGGGTGCCGATCCCGCGGAACCCGAGGTCCGTGCCGCTCGGCCGGCCCTTGGCGTCGGTCGGCGCGGCCCCGGCCAGCGGGACGCCGGAGGGGGCCTTCGCCCCGGTGATCCGGCTCAGCGCCGCCTCGCCGGACCGCACCTGGGTGATGGTGGGCCGGATCTTGGCGTCGGCCATCAGCCGCGTGATGTCACGCCGCTGGTTGGGTGTGATCAGGGTGACCACCTTGCCGGACTCGCCGGCCCGCGCGGTCCGGCCGCCGCGGTGCAGGTAGTCCTTGCTGTCGGCCGGCGGGTCCACGTTGACCACGAGATCGAGGTCGTCGATGTGGATGCCGCGGGCGGCCACGTTGGTGGCGACCAGGACCGTGACCAGGCCGTCCTTGAACTGCCCCAGGGTCCGCGTGCGCTGGGGCTGGGACTTGCCGCTGTGCAGCCCCTCCGCCCGTACGCCCATGGCCCGCAGGTGCTTCACGAACTGGTCGACGCCGTGCTTGGTGTCCAGGAACATCAGCACCCGGCCCTCGCGCGCGGCGATCTCGGTCGCCGCCGAGACCTTGTCCGCCGCGTGGATGTGCAGCACGTGGTGGTCCATCGTGCCGACCGAGGCGGACTGCGGGTCCACCGAGTGCGAGACCGGATCCTTGAGGTAGCGGCGCACCAGCTGGTCGACGTTGCGGTCCAGCGTGGCGGAGAACAGCATCCGCTGTCCGGCGTGGTGGACCTGGTCCAGGATCTCGGTGACCTGGGGCATGAACCCCATGTCGCACATCTGGTCGGCCTCGTCCAGCACCGTGATCCGCACCCGCTCCAGGTGCACGTCACGCCGTCCGACCAGGTCGCTCAGCCGCCCGGGGGTCGCGACGACGACCTCCACGCCCGTGCGCAGCGCGCCCGACTGGCGGCCGATCGAGAGCCCGCCGACGACGGTGGCCATGCGCAGCTTCAGGGCCCGCGCGTACGGGTCCAGCGCCTCGGTGACCTGCTGCGCCAGCTCGCGCGTCGGTACGAGGACCAGGGCGAGCGGGCGCTTCGGGTCCGCCTGCTGTCCCGCCGTGCGGGCCAGCAGGGCCAGGCCGAAGGCGAGGGTCTTGCCGGAGCCGGTACGGCCGCGGCCGAGGATGTCACGGCCCGTGAGGGAGTTGGGCAGGGTCGCCGCCTGGATCGGGAACGGCTCGCGCACCTCCTGCTCGGCCAGGGTCGTCACCAGCTCAGGGGGCAGGCCGAGTTCGTCGAACGAGGCCACCGGGGGCAGTGCCGGGGTGCCCGTGCGGGGCATGGCGAACTCGCCCTGCGGACCGAGGGTCCGGGGCGTCTTGCCGCCGTGCTTGGTTCCCGGCTTGGAGCCTGCCTTCGCTCCGGCCTTGATGCCGAAACGCCCATGAGCTGACGGGTTCTTCATGCAGAACCTTCCGTGAAGAGAGCGGGAGGGGACGGGCGCGGAGGGCGGACGGGACCGGGAACGGCGACGAGCCGGGCCCGTACCCCTCGGTACGGCCCCGGCTCGTCGTACGTGTCCGCATCGGGCCAAAGCGCCCCGCGCCTGAAGTTTCCCGCCCATTTTACCAGTCGGGACCTACGGAGCCGCGGGGCCGGGTGCGTCCCCGCAGACCTCGGCGTGATGGGCCCGCATCTGCTGCGCCGCCCGGTCGAACCAGTCGGCGATGACGGCGATCTCGTCGGGGGTGTACTCGGCGAACACCGTGCCGAGCCGTGCGTAGAAAGGTTCGTACACGGCGACGACCCGCGCGGTCGCCGCCGGATCGGCCACCACCCGTACGCGGCGCCGGTCGGCCGGGTCCGGGCGGCGGTGGGCGTAGCCGGCGCGCTCCAGGCGGTTGAGCACGCCGGTGACGGCGCCGGTGGTCAGGTTGGTCAGTTCGGCCAGGTCACCGGCGGAGAGCGGGGCGTCGGAGGCTCCCAGGATGTGGCCCAGGCAGGTCAGATCGGTGACGTTCAGGCCGAGCCGCTGCGCCATCTCCTGCTGCCCGATGAGCCCGAGGGCCACGAACCGGTCCATGCGCGCGAGGGCCTCCCCGGCCGAGACCGGGGGGCGGGTCTTGCCGTGCACCGACACACTCCTTAGTATCTAAGTTACTTAGCTCGTGAGATAAAAGATCCTGCTCCGAGCCTACTGCCGTCCGTCCCTCCGAGGAGAATCCATGAGCGCACACGGACACGTCGACCTGGGCCATACGGTGGCCGGCTGGACCGGCACCGCCCTGGCCCTGCTGGGCACCGCCGGAGCCGGAGCAGCGGTCTGCGCCGGCTGGGCTCCCGGCGTCTGGGCGGGTCTCGGTCTGGTCCTGGGGGCGGCGCTGGTCACCTGGCTCCTCCACCTGGTCGGCTGGGGCAAGCCCAGCGGGCCCCGCCCGGAGGCCGAATGGGACTGGCGCGTCCGGGACAGCGCCGCCCGCACGGGGCACGCGGACTGCCTGGGCTGCCGGGTCAGCGGGCCGCGGCGGGCCGCCGCGACGGCCCTCGCTGCTCGCCCCGCGGCGTCGTTGCCCGCCGCGGAGGGAGGAGCGTGAACATCCGGGTCCACCCCCGGTTGGCCGCGCCCGGAGTGTGGCCGGCGTGACGGGTGGGCAGGATCGAGACGGCCGCATGTGCGGCCCGAGTGGAACGTTGAGAAGGATCAGCCAGATGGCAACAGGCATCGTGAAGTGGTTCAACTCGGAGAAGGGGTTCGGCTTCATCCAGCAGGACGACGGCGGCCCCGACGTGTTCGTGCACTTCTCCGCCATCCAGACGACCGGCTTCAAGGAGCTGGCCGAGGGCGCGAAGGTCGAGTACGACGTCACCCAGGGCCCCAAGGGCCCCCAGGCCGAACGGGTGGTCACGCTCTGACACCGCTTCACGAGCTCAGCCCGTGAAGGGAGCCCCTGCCGGTCATCCGGCGGGGGCTCCCGCGCGGTGGAGGGCCAGCAGCAGGGCCCAGATCCGGTCCGCGAGGGCACCGGGGGACGCGGGGCCGGCCGCCGTCTCCCGGGGGTCCGCCGGGATCAGGCCGTGCAGCCAGTCCGCGAGGACGCCGGTGAAGGCGGCCGCCACCGCAGAGGCCACCAGGTCCGGGTTCGGCGCGCCGACCGCGACCCGCTCGGCGCGAGCCCGGGCGCGCAGCTCCCGGTGCAGGCGCTCGCCGAGCGGGCCGCCGCCACCCGGCAGGAGCAGCGTGCGGTACAGGGCCGCGTGGTCCTCGGTGGCGGACAGGAACCCGGCGAGGGCGGCCGGGGGCCGGGCGGGGGGCAGTGCCGCCCGATCGGTCTGCCAGGCGTGCAGGGCGTCCACCGCCGCGTGCACGACGTCGGCGCAGGCGTCGACGGCCAGCGCGGGGAGGTCCTCGTAGTGCAGGTAGAACGTCGCCCGGCCGACCCCCGCCCGGCGGACCACGGCCGAGACGCTGACCTCGGCGAGCTCCCGCCCGGCGCCGCACTCGGCGAGCAGGGCCTCGCGCAGCCGCGCCTTGGTCCGGGCGGTGCGCGGGTCCCCGGCGCGCGGGCCGGTCACGCGGCGAGCAGTGCGGCGCCCAGGGCGAGCGCGCCGGGCAGGGCCTGGGCCACGAGGATCCGGCGGTTGGCGGTGGCGGCCCCGTACACCCCCGCGACGATCACGCAGATCAGGAAGAAGACCTGGGTGTCGAGGGCGTCGGTGACCAGCCCCCACACCAGGCCGGCGGCCAGGAAGCCGTTGTAGAGGCCCTGGTTGGCGGCGAGCGGCGCGGTGAGCCGCGCCGTGTCCGCGTCGAAGCCGGAGAGGGCGCGCCCCGGTGGCCGCTGCCACAGGAACATCTCCAGGACCAGGAAGTAGGTGTGGAGCGCGGCGACGACGCCGACGAGGACCTGAGCGACCGTGTGCACGGCCCCTCCCTCCGTCTCGGATTGAATTTCCTGGACAACTGTACAGGAAGTCGCCGCCGCGCCCGGCCGGTCCGTCAGTCCTCTCCCACGGTGATCGCGGAGACGGGGCAGGCCCGCGCGGCCTCCCGCACGAGGGCGCTGCCGTGTCCGTCCTCCCGTCCCGGCAGTACCTCGCTGAGCCCGTCGTCGTCCTGGGTGAACACCCGGGGCGCGGTCAGCGCGCACTGGCCGGCGCCGATGCAGCGGTCCTGGTCGACCGAGATCCGCACGCCGCTCACCAGGCCACGGGGAGTTCGACCATGCCCTGGATGGTGTCCCCGGGCTTGAACGGGATCCGGTCCGGTTCGGCCGCCAGCCGCAGGCCCGGCAGGCGCCGGAACAGGGTTCCCAGTGCGATCTCCATCTCCGCGCGGGCCAGGTTCTGGCCGAGGCACTGGTGGATGCCGAAGCCGAAGGCCAGGTGGTGGCGGGCCGGCCGGTGCCAGTCGAGGGCGTCCGGTTCCGGGAACACCGCGTCGTCGCGGTTGATGACGGAGGTGGAGAAGACCACCCCGTCGTCCGGCCGGATGGTCACCCCGCCGATCCGGATCTCCTCGGTGGCGACCCGCAGCATGCCGTCGGCGATGGACAGGAAGCGCATCAGCTCCTCCACCGCCTCCGACATCAGCGAGGGGTCGGCCCGCAGCTCGGCCAGCTGCTCCGGATGGCGCAGCAGGGTGAAGGTGCCGAGCGAGATCATGTTCGCGGTGGTCTCGTGGCCCGCGATCAGCAGGATCGCGGCCAGGGAGACCAGCTCCTCGATGTCGGTCTCGCCGGTCTCCAGGCGGTTGGTGACGAGTTCGTCCAGCAGCCCGTCGCCCGGATCGGTGCGCTTGCGCCGGATCAGCGCCTCCAGGTAGGTGTCGAGCTCGTGGCGGGCGTCCTCGACGTCGGAGGGCTCGGGGCCGCGCAGCAGCCTGCGCGACTGGGCCTCGAAGAACTCGTGGTCCTCGTAGGGGACGCCGAGCAGCGCGCAGATCACCATGGAGGGCACCGGCAGGGCGAAGGCACTGACCAGCTCGGCGCGCGGCCCGGCCGCCACCATCGCGTCGATCAGCCGGTCCACGGTCTCCTGGATCCGGGGCCGCAGGGCCGCCGTGCGCTTGACCGAGAAGCTCGGGATCAGCATCCGGCGCTGCGTGTTGTGCTCCGGATCGTCCACCCCGAGCAGGGCGGTGCGCCGGTTCTGCAGCCCCTTGAACCGCCGGGTGGGCGCGGGGAAGGACTCCTTGGTGCGGTCCGTGGACAGGCGCGGATCGGAGAGCAGGGCGCGCGCCTGCGCGTGGCCGGTGACCACCCATACGGAGCGGCCGTCGAAGAGGGTGACCCGGGAGAGGGGTCGCGCCTCCCGGAGGGGCTCGTAGGCGGCCGGCGGGTGGTAGGGACAGGTTCGGTCCTGGGGGAAGGCAACGGCATCGGACATGGAAAGCAACACCTCGCAAGCGATGGTTCCGTCTCGCCGGACTCCATTACATGCCTGAGGCACCTATCTCACCTATGCCACTTTCGGCCAGTCTGCCCGGTTCACCCGGGCGCGCGTCCCCGGCCCCGCCGGGGCCGTCCCCTCAGAGGTGGGTGTCGAGGAACGTCCGGAACTCGTCCCCCGTCAGCGGGCCGGCGTGGGTCGCCACCGCTTCCCCGGACCGCAGCAGGACGACGGTGGGTGCCCCGGTCACCCCGTAGCGGAGTACCGGCCCCGGGCAGCGGGTGATGTCGGCGCGGATGGTGGTCAGGCGGCTCCCGTACTCCTGCGCCAGTTCCGTGAGGAGGCCGTCCATCACCCGGCAGGCCTCGACGGCCTTCGGCCAGGTGCCGGTGAAACACACGAGGACCGGGCCCTCGGTCATGCCGACGATGAAGTCGAACTCCTCGTCCTCCAGTGGCCGGTGTACCCGACGGGCCATGGGTGTGCTCCTTGGTCGCTTGTCTGCCGTGACCGTCAGCCTAGGTGGTGGCGACAAGGCGCGCGGAGGCCGGAGGCCCGCCCGCGCACCACCGCGCGGCGGCCGTCGGGCGGCGCGTGGCCGACGGGGAGTGGGTCGGGCAGTCGCTGCCGAAGGCTGAACCGGCCCGCTCCGGGCGGGATTGTCAGTGCCGCCTGTGAAGCTGGGCCCATGGACGACAGGATGCTGCGGCGCCGGGTCTACGGCGGCGACCACGACGACCCCGACCCGGGCCCGCGACCGGGCCACAGCTACGGCGAACTCGTCGGCGGCCCCCTCGACGGGCTGCTCCTCGACGTCACCGGCTGGAGCGCGCGCCGACTGGGCGAGGAGGCCCGGCTGCCCACCGAGATAGGACGCTACGGGCCGGGCGGGCGGGCCCACTACCGCCGCCGGCCCGGAGACGCGGACCACTGGGACTGGTCGGGCGACAGCCGGTAGGGCGCGGGGCAAGCGGACGGGCCCCCGGTCCGCCGACGTGTGACCGGGGGCCCGCACGTCTCTTCCGCCACGGCCCACCGATCGGATGCGCCGGACGCGGACGGGTCGAAGACCGCACCCGCGTCCTCGCGAGCGGCTCCGCGCACCGTCCGTACAGCAGAACCCGTTGCCCGCCGTCAAGCCCCGTGAGATCATCAAGGTTCAACGGTCCGTCTCTTTTCGTTTGCGCATCGCAACGCAAGCGAAAGAGTGCGGGCCGTTGCCATGTCCACGGTTTCGAGCGATCCACCAAGATCTGTGGACGTCGTGGATGGGGAGGGGTCTCAGTGCGGAGGGCAGGTACGTTTTGATGGACGCAACAGCGCCGACGGAAGCCCGCATCGAGGATGCGGGCAACATCCTGGTCGCGCCCTCGACGCTGCACGACGACGACGCGGTCAGGGAATTCTTCGGGTCCACGATCACGCCGGAGGACCTTGCCTCCGGTTCGCCCGACCTCGCGCAGAAGACCGTCTACCTGTGTGGCGACGTATCCGGGATCAGTCGCCGCCCCCTGCGTGCGGCGGCCCGGGTGTTCGTCATCCGGGAGCTGTCACACGGTTACCACGAGGACGCCGACGAGCCCTGGACCCCCGTCGACCTCGGCCGGGTTCCCATCCGTGTACACGGTGCCGGCGTGTACTACCGCCGCTTCTTCGGCCTCGGTGCCGATCACTTCGGACGGATCCGTGCGGAGCACGCGTTCCAGTCCCTGACGGAGTCCACCAAGCCCGGAACGGCGCATCGCAGCGGAATCTATCTGACGCCCGTCACACGGAACGGCGACGAACTGCACTTCCGCCTGCTCCGGTGCTCCACGAACCTCTCGGGGCCGACCGAGGGCTTTCGCCCGACCGACACGAGCATCGTCGAGGATCTGAACCGCGAGGCCGCCGCCGTCTTCCGGAACCAGGCACCGCTGAATCACGTCCTCGCTCAGATCTACCACAACACCCTCGCCACGGCCGAGCGCAAGCAGTCCAAGGCCAGGATCTCGGCCCATGCCGACAAGACGAAGGACATGCCCGTCAACGGCATCATGGCCTTCTGCACCTTCTACGACCGGCTCGACAAGCTGCGGCCCCTGGCCGACGACGCCTTCGACTACGGCGTCAAGGGTGCAAGCGGGCTGACCAGACTCCACTTTCGCCTCAAGGAGCCGATCGAAGAACGCGACGGGGTCGCGCTCCCCGCGCAGTTCACCCTGACCCTCTATCCCGGCTCCGTGTTCTTCATGCCGCTGTCCGTCAACCGCCTGTACACGCACGAAATCCGGCCTTCGGGGCTGGACGCGGAGTCGCTCCCGACCCGCCTGGGATACGTGGTGCGCTGTTCGAGCGCCGAAGCCGTTCACAAGAACGGCCACACGTTCCTCAAAATGGCCGGAGACCTGGTGCGGCTCGGGCCGCCCACGCCGACGGGCATGGACGAGCTGCGCAGGCTGTACGCCGAGGAGAACAGGACCTCGTCCTTCATCGACTACGGCGACGCATTCCTCTTCAGTATGAACACGGGAGACTACGTTGCCCCCCGAATCTAGGATCTCGGACGAGATCCTCTCGTGCGCGTTGCCGACCGAGGAGAACCTCTTCGCGGAGCTGTCCGCATCGGCTCGTCTGGAAGACCTGGGAAAGGGCCGGCGAGGTGCCACGCTCACCAGGACCGACGAGGCCGACGGCGTGCCCCTCGTGCGTACCACCACTCGATACGGCAGTCCGGCGCAGCGTTTCCGGGCGGTGCACGAACGGCTGGCGCAACGGATACAAGAAAGTGCGGCGCTCTCGGTCGGCTTCAACAACGCTCTCATCGAGAACTACACGAACGCCTACAGAACCATGGGCGGCCATTGCGACCAGGCCCTCGATCTGGCCGACGATTCGTTCATCGCCGTCTTCTCCTGCTATCGACATCCCGAAGCGAGCCCGGCGAGGAAGCTGATCTTCGAATCGAAGGTTTCCGGTGGCGACCGGTTCGAGATCCCCCTCGCCCACCACAGCGTCGTCGCGTTCTCCATCGACACGAACCGGCGGCTCAGGCACAAGATCGTGGCCGACACGCCCACCGGGACGGTGGACAACCCATGGCTGGGCGTCACGTTTCGAACGTCAAAGACCCTCGTCCGATTTCGCGGCGGACACGCGTACCTCCCGCAGGGTGCGCGCCTCACGTCGGCCGACGACGAGCAGAGGAGCGAGTTCTACCGACTGCGGCGCCGTGAGAACAACGAGACGGACTTCGTCTACCCCCTGCTGACGTACACCATCAGCGAGAGCGATCTGGTGCCGCCCGTCTGACCCTGAGGACGGCTCACGCGGGACCGTCCTTGATCGCAACGGCATGCGCGGCCCGGCGCGCGGTCGCCGAGCGGCTCACGCTCCGCGCCCACAGCACCAGCGGCACCTGGAGCGGGAGCCGGGCGACGGCCACCGCCCGCAGGGCCGGCGGGCGTCGACGGCCATCTTCACGTTCGCCGGGAACACGCCGACGAAGAACGCCGCCGTCGCCAGCGCCGCCACCCGGCGGGTGCGCGGATGTGCCACCCCGACGGCCAGTGCCAGCTCGGCCGCCCCGCTCGCGTACGTCCACTGGCGCGGGGTGCCCGGCAGGGCCCGGGGCACGATCGCGTCGAACTGCTTCGGCAGGGCCGCGTGGGCCACCGCGGCCCCGGCCAGGAGGCCGGCGAGCAGGATCGGCGAGGAGGGGGTGCGGGACATCGGAGATCCTCTCGGAGGGGCCTGGGGCCGCGATCCTACTCGGCAGTAGCCTCGGTGGATACGGGTTCGGGCCCACCTGCCGACCTCGGTCGGGGGCCCTCGGGTGGCCGCCCACCGGGATTCTTCGAAGAATTTCCCGGGAGCTGTCGATCCGGGCGCCTCCCGTTCGACGCAGGGGTGAGAGGCGGGGAACGTCCCCGCCCTCCCGACCGAGGAGTCACCATGCCGCGTTTCCTGAGCCTGATCCGCATCGACGAGCAGAACCTGCCCACCGATGGCTTCCCCGCGGACTTCGAGGAGCGGATGGGCGCCCTCATGGAGGAGATCACCAAGGCCGGGGTCATGCTCGACACCGCCGGGCTGCTCCCCACGTCCGAGGGCACCCGGGTCGACTGGTCCGGGGGGAAGCTCAGCTTCACCGACGGGCCCTTCACCGAGACCAAGGAGGTCGTCGGCGGCTACGCCCTCCTCCAGTGCAAGGACAAGGCCGAGGCACTGGAATGGACCAAGCGGTTCCTGTCGATCCACCCCACCAGCTGGCACGTCGGCGCCGAACTCCGCCAGATCCAGGAGATGTGACGCGTCGCGCCCGCCCCGCGTTTGCCCCGGTCCGTCACGGCTGCTCTGATGGGTGGCCGTGACGGCAGTGAGTACGGCCCAGGCGGTCGAAGCGGTGTTCAGGATCGAGTCCGCGCGGATCATCGCCGGCGTCACCCGCGTCGTGCGGGACGTCGGCATCGCCGAGGAACTCGCCCAGGACGCCCTGGTCGCCGCCCTCGAACAGTGGCCCCTTTCCGGAGTCCCCGACCGGCCCGGTGCCTGGCTGATGGCCACCGCCAAGCACCGGGCGATCGACCTCGTCCGCCGCAGGGAGACCTACGCGCGCAAGCTCGCGGAGGTCGGCCGCACCTTGGAGGACGTACCCCCGCCCGCCGAGCCCGCGGCCCCGGACGACATCGACGACGACCTGCTGCGCCTCGTCTTCACCGCCTGTCATCCGGTCCTGGCCACCGATGCCCGGATCGCGCTCACCCTGCGCCTGGTGGGCGGCCTCACCACCCCGGAGATCGCCCGCGCCTTCCTGGCGTCCGAACCCACCGTCGCCCAGCGCATCGTCCGGGCCAAACGGGCCCTGGCCAAGGCCGGGGTGCCCTTCGAGGTGCCGTACGGCGCCGACCGCGAACAGCGGCTCGCCTCCGTCCTCGAAGTCATCTACCTGATCTTCAACGAGGGCTACTCGGCCACCGCCGGCGACGACCTCGTCCGGCCCGCCCTCTGCGAGGACGCCCTGCGCCTGGCACGGGTGCTGACCGCCCTCATGCCCAAGGAGCCCGAGGTCCACGGACTGTGCGCGCTGCTGGAGTTCCAGGCCTCCCGGACCGCCACCCGCACCGGCCCCGACAGGGAGCCGGTGCTGCTCGCCGACCAGAACCGGGCCCGCTGGAACCGGCTCCTCATCCGGCGCGGCGTCGACGCCCTGCACCGCGCGGGCAGCGGCCCGTACTCCCTCCAGGCCGCCATCGCCGGATGCCACGCGGCGGCCGTCCGCTACGAGGACACCGACTGGGCCACCATCGCCGCCCTCTACGGACGACTCGTCCACCTGGTGCCCTCACCGGTCGTCGAACTGAACCGGGCCGTCGCCGTCTCCATGGCCGAGGGCCCCGCGGCGGCCCTGCCGCTGGTCGACGCCCTCGCCGACGAGCCCGCCCTGCGCTCCTACCACCTGCTGCCGAGCGTACGGGGAGACCTGCTGGAACGGCTCGGACGCGGGCCGGAGGCCCGCGCCGAGTTCGAGAAGGCGGCCGCCCTCACCCGCAACGCCCGCGAACGGGACCTGCTGCTCGCCCGTGCCGCCGCCCTCCCGCGGGTCAGGCCCTGAGCGGGGCCGCCTGCTCCGCGGACCGCCGCGGCCCGGCGAGCCGGCTCGGCCGGCGGAAACCGCCCGTACGGGCGACGCTCCGCACGGTCTCGCGCAGCGCGTCCTGGAAGTCGCCCATCGTGCGGCGGGCGGGCACCGTGTCCACGTAGAGGGAGTTCATGTGCAGTCCGTCCGCGTCCCGCTGGAACCACGAGCAGGCCCCGTTGGCGCGCGCCGACCACACGTGCGTGGCGGGCCGCCACTCGTGGTGGCGCTCCGCGCCCCGGCACTTGCGCATGTCGATGTACGAGAAGAAGTTCACCGGGTACGGCCAGGAACGGGCGGCGAACTCCTCGGGCGCCAGCAGCTCCCAGGCCCGCACGAACGGCACGTCGATGTGGGAGATCATCTCGCCGAAGCCCGCCCGGACCGCCGCCATCACCTGCGCGAAGTCCCTGCCGGGGGAGGCGTCGAACTCGATCGGCATGGTGTTGACGAACCAGCCCACCGCGTCGTTCCAGGAACCGCGCCCGCGCTCGCTCACCGGCATGAACCCCCGGTAGACGCCCGGACCGCCGGCGTCCCGCAGACAGACGGCGACCGAACCGAGCAGCCCCATGAACGGCTTCGCGCCCACCTGCAGACAGGTCTTCTCGAACACCTCGGCCTCGGCCGGGTCCAGCAGCGACGAGGCCTCGTTGACGATCGGGTACATCCGGTCCGGCTCCACACCCAGGTCCAGGGGGAAGCGGGGGAAGAACTCCCCGTTGCGGGCGATGAAGGACTTCCAGTAGCCAAGGCGTTCGTCGTCCGCGCCGATGGAGAGGTAGCGGCGGCGCTGCTCCTCGGCGAAGTCGAGGTAGCTGGGCACCGCCGGCAGGTCCCCCTCGTCGCCGCGCCGCAGGGCCTCGTACGCCGTCATCACCTCGCGGACCACGATCGGCATCGACATGCCGTCGCAGACGATGTGGTCGAAGGCGAGGTACACGGTGGCGGAGTCCGGACGCAGCACGGCGCCCATGGTGAACAGCGGCCACGACAGGGTGTCGATGCTGCGCTTGAAACGCTCCACCAGGAACGCGCGCAGCCGCTCCGCCGAGTCGAACGTGGCCACGTCCTCGGCCTCCAGGGCGAGTTCCCCGGGAGCCAGGGGCTCGCACGCCAGCTCACCGGCCAGCCGTCGGAACTCGCAGCGCAGCACCTCGTGCCGCCGGACGAAGCCCAGCAGCGCCTGGGCGAGGGCCGCTTCGTCGAGCGCGCCCTCGACCTCGAAGGTGATGGCCAGCCACGACGCGACGGGGTCGTCTGCGCCGCGGCTCTCCTCGGCGACGGTGAAGTGCTTGTCCTGGTTGAACGAGGCCCTTCTGCCCGCCGGGTCACCCCCGTCCGCGTCGGCCGGCACGGCCGTCGACCGCAACCGCCACTCGACCACGCGTCCCGGCGCCACGTGGCGCAACTCCAGAGGAAACTGCCGCATTCCGTCATCCCTTCGCCCCCGAGTCAACCCCGAGCGCCTAACGACACCCGGACCACGGAAGTGACGCCCGCACCCCGATGACCGGTCCGCGGGCGGGCGGCAAGGGCCGTCCTACGGCGCGGAGGGCCCCGGGCCGGCGTCCGGGAGGTCCCCGTCGCCCGAACCGTCCGGGTCGCCCGGGCGGTCCGCGTCGTCCGCGTCGTCGCGGCGGACCTCGATGTGGTCGGACGCCCGGTCGACCGCGACCCGGTGCTCCATGCCCAGCGCCGCCAGGAACTTCTGCGGCAGCTGCACCCGGCCGGTGCGGTCCAGCATCACGTACTCGCGCTCGCTGACCGACTCCGTACCGTGCTCGTCGGTGACCGTCCGGCGCAACACCTCACTGCTGGTGCGGCCGTCGCGGATGGCCACCGTACGGCGGACCTCGCCCGCCACCATCGGGTCGTGGGTCACGATGACCACCGTCGCGCCCAACTCCCGGTTGACGGTGCGGAACGCCTCGAAGACGGCGGCGCCGGTCTCCGAGTCCAGTTCGCCGGTCGGTTCGTCCGCGAGCAGCACCGCCGGCTCGTTGGCCATGCCCACGGCGATGGCCACGCGCTGCTGCTGGCCGCCGGAGAGCTCGTCCGGCCGGCGGCCCGCGAGTTCGCCGATCTCCAGGGCCTCCAGCAGCCGGCCGACGCGCTCGGCCCGCCGGGCGGCCGCGCCGCCGCGACGGCCGCCGCCCTTCAACTGCATCGGCAGGGCGATGTTCTGGGTGACCGTCAGGAAGGGCATCAGGTTCTTCACCGTCTGCTGCCAGACGAAGCCCACCGTCTCGCGCCGGTAGCGCAGCCGCTCCCGCGCGGACATCTCCAGCAGGTCGTAGCCGCCCACCGAAGCCGTGCCGGCGGTGGGCACGTCCAGGCCCGCCAGGATGTTCAGCAGGGTCGACTTGCCGCTTCCGGAGGCGCCGACCAGAGCCACCAGATCGCCCCGGGCCACCGTCAGTTCCAGTCCCTGCAAGGCCTGCACCTCGACCCCGGCCGAGGTGAAGATCCGCACGAGGCGGTCGCAGGCGATGGCGGTGTCCTCGGAGCGGGTCCGCGGCGCGGCGGCGGCCAGCGCCGCGCTCCGCAGCTCCTCGTAGGTGGGCGCTTCGCTGTTCAACGTGGGTCTCCCGCTCTCAACTCGGTGGTGATCTGGCGCCGGCCCGATATCGCCGCCTCGGCGACCACGGTCAGCACCAGCAGGGCAGCCAGGCCCAGCGACTGCGCGAGCACGGGCCACACGGTGAGCCGTACGCCCGTGGGCACGGCCGAGCCGACCAGCGTGGACAGGTCCACGGAGGGACCCAGCAGGGCGACGGCCGCCGCTGCGACCAGGCCGCCGCCGAGCGCGGCCGCCAGGGTCTGCGGCAGGGACTCCGCCAGGATCAGCGCCAGGCCCTGCCGGGGCCGCAGCCCCATGGTCCGCAACCGGGCGAGGAGGGCGGCCCGTTCGGGAGCGGCCCGTACCAGGTTCAGGAGTACGGCGAGCAGCGCGAAGGCCGCCACCCCGGCGAGGGAACCCCAGAACAGCCCGGTCGCCGAGGCCTGGAGGGGGTCGGCGGCGAGGGCGGCGGCCCCCGCGGAGCCGGTGCGCACCATGTACGCGTCGGCCTGTCCCTTCGGGACGGTGGAGCCGAGCAGTGCGCGCAGCGGGACCTCCTCGACCGCGCCGAGGGCGAACCAGTGGGTGGCCTGCCCGGTTCGCGGCAGGCGGGCCGCCGTCGGCCTGGCGGGGAGCACGACCACGTTGGCGGCGGCGCCGGCCAGCGCGGGCGTGCCGTCGATCACGCCGACGGCCCGCACGGGCAGGGTCTTGTCGTCGCTGAAGCGCAGTTCCCGGACACCGCCGCCGGTGATCCGCGCGGCCAGGCCCTTGCCGAACAGTGCGGGCAGCGGGGCGTCGGCGCCGCTCCCGCCGCCGGCCAGCAGGCCCGGGTCGAACCGCCCCCGGCCCACGGCCCGGGACAGTTGCGCGTACGTGACCGGGTCCGCGACGACCACCGTGACCTGGGTGGAGCCCTGCTGGGTGTCGAGGAGGAACCCCCAGTTGTCTACCCAGGCCGGGACGGAGGTCCGTACGCCGGGCAGCCCGGCGGCCGCCTTCGTGAACTCCTCCGGGACGGTGCCCAGCGGCGGCGCGGCGACCTGGGCGTCACCGCCGATCGCGGCCCGCGCCACCTGGTGCCGCGAGGTGTCCACGGAGGCCAGGACGGTGGCCCCGAAGCCGCCCGTGGTCACGGCCAGCAGCAGAGCGATCAACGGCAGCACCGACGGCCGGGATCCGCCGCTGCCACCGCGGGCCGCACGGGCCAGGCCCAGGAACCCGATCAGCCCCCGGCCGCGTCCCGCCGCACGGGACAGGACCCGTACCAGCACGGGCAGCAGCCGGGCCAGCAGCAGGCCCCCGCACAGGGCCAGCAGCAGCGGGGCGGCGACCAGCAGCGGGTCCAGGCCCGTCCCGGCGGGGGCGACCCCGCGGCGGCCGACCTCGACCACGGCGGCCACGGTGGCGGCGAGCACGAGCAGTTCGGCCACCAGCCGTCGGCGCGGGGCCCGCCCGCCCCGTCCCGACAGCAGCACGAAGGCCCGTACGGGGAAGGCCAGCAGCGCGAGCAGGGTGACGGCCCCGGCCGCGATCAGGGCCGGTCCCGGCCGGGGGACCGGCAGCAGCACGAAGGCCAGGGCGGTGGCGAGCGCGGCGGCCGGCAGCACGGTGACCGCGCCCTCCGCGAGAAGCCTGCGGACGATCCCGCGGCGCGAGGCGCCCCGCGCGCGCAACAGCAGCAGTTCGGCCGTACGGCGGTCCGCGCCGAGCCCCGCCGCCAGGCACAGCACCACCAGGGCCTCCCCGGCCAGTCCGGCGGGGCCGAGGGCGGCGAGCGGAGCGGCGGCCTGCTGACGGGCCTGCGCCTGGGCGAACAGCCGCGGCAGTTCGGAGGTGACCTGCAGTTCCGCGCGACCGGTGCTCTCCCGCAGGTCCGCCGCGGTGGGCCCGGCCAGGTACGAGGCCACCGCGGCGGACGTGCCGGGCAGCCGGTCGGCGCGGACCTTGCCCGTGTCCAGGGGGAGCCGCCAGAAGTCCCGTACGGTGCCGCCCCATTCGCCGAGCCGCTCGACCCCTTCGGCTCCCACCAGGGCGGTGACCCGCCAGGTGGGCGTCAGACAGGCGGCGGTGGGGCAGGGCAGGCCGTCCCAGTACACGTCCGCGGGATCGTCGGCGGCGTAGAGCCCCACGATCTCCGCGAGGAAGGGGGTCCCCACGGCGGACTGGGTCTTCAGGACCGTGCCGACCCGGGCGTCCAGCGTCTCGGCCGCGCTCTTCGCGAGGGCGACGGGCAGCGGGGCGCCCGCGGCCGCGCCGCCGGGCCAACGGCCCTCCACGATCCGGGCGTGGGAGGCCACCCGGGGCAGGTGGAGGAGGCTCAGCTTGGTGGGCGGCGGGGGATCGCCCGGCATCATCTTGAGCTCGGTGTTGGCCAAGGACTGCGGGGTGACCGTGACCGTGCCGTGGACCGGGCCGCTCGCCGCCAGGTCGATTCCGGTCCCCCCGCCGGTACGCGCGCGCAGGTCCGCCAGGACGGAGTCCAGCGACTGCGGTGTCCCCGGGCCGGGGAGGGTGCGGGCGCCGGCGTACAGGCTGGTCGGGCCCGGGCCCTGCTGCTCCAGGTAGGAGCGCACCGCGTCGTCGGCACCCCGGTCCAGGGCCCGGGGCAGGGCGGCCGCCAGCAGCACGGCGACGAAGGCCAGCGCCGCGGCGAGTCCCGCGGCCAGGGGCATCGCCCGGAGCCGCGTGCGCACCCAGGCCGCACCGGACCCACCTCGCGGGGCGCGGCCGGGGATGGCGGCGGTGGCGGGACGGGGGGCGGGCGGGGTGGTCCGGTCGGGGGGCGGGGTGCCTCCGGGGCCGGGGGGCGGGGTGGTCACATCTCCTCCACGTACCGCAGCCGCGCGGCTGCGCCTCGGTTGGTCCGCCCGCCCCGGCCGCCGAGCACCGCCGACAGCAGGGGCACCGCCGCGACCGCGAGGGCCAGCAGCAGCGTCTGGGTGGTCGGCAGGTCCACCACGACGCCGGGCACCGGCCGCCGCGCGGCCGGTGTCAGGACCGTCAGCGGCACCACCAGGTGGACGATCGCGACGCCCAGGCCCACGCCGACGGCCGATGCGAGGCCCACCAGCAGGCAGCCCTCGGCGGCGGCCGTCGCGGCGAGCCGGGGCCGCGAGGCGCCGAGGGCCGAGAGGATCGCGTGCTCCCGGGCCCGTTCCCGCGCCGAGGCCGCCGCCGAGGCGGCGAAGCCGATCGCGGCGAGCACCGCGCACGCCACCGCCAGGGCCGCCAGCGCGGCCTGCGGGCCCGCGCTCAGCGGGTCCTGGAGCAGGGCGTCGGCCACCTCCTCGCGCAGCACCGCTTTCTGCGAGCCGGCGCCCGCGCGCAGGGCGGCGGCGGCCCGCGCCGGTTCCGGGTCACCCGGGGAGGCGGCGGGCAGCCACCATTCGTCGGCGGTGGGCAGGGGCTGCGCGTCCTCGGCGGCGAGCCGGCGCGCGGCGGCGTTCAGGTCGACGGCCAGGGCGGTGTCCCCGGCCACGGGCAGCGACCCGACGGCGGCGGTGACGCGGACCTGCACGGTGGTGACGCCCAGCCGGACGGAGACGTTGTCGCCCACGGAGGCCCCCATGGCGGTGAGGAACCCGCGGGTGGCGACCCCGCGGAGCTCGGCGGGAGGCCCGCCCGGGCTCAGCGAGATCTGCACGGGGGCCCCGGGCCGGCCCCGGTAGTGCAGCCGCAGCAGGTCCGGTCCGGCGGGCCGCAGGTCGGCGGCCGGAACCCCCTTGGACACCTCGGGGGTACGCAGGTTCCAGTCGGGCGCGGTGGCCGCCACGGGCACCCCCGGTCCGTCCGGGGTCCCGCTCACCGAGACGCGGCGCACGGCGAGGTCCCCGGCGACGTCGGCCAGGGTGCTGGAATCGAACCAGGCCGCCTCGGCCCCGTAGGACATCGCCACGCCCACGATGCTCAGCGGCCCGGCGGCGGACCCCAGCGGGGATCCGGTCAGCGGGTCGAGCTGTACGGAGACGGTGCCGTCGCCGTTCTCCGGGAGGGCGGCGGCCGGGGTCCGGTACGTGAGCCCGAACCGGTCGCGCAGCAGCAGTGCGAGGGACGGCCGGCCGCTCGTCGCGGGCGGGGCCGGCGCGGTCACGGTCACGTCGAGGTCGATGCGCCGCGGGGTTCCGGGCAGGTCGATCCCGTCGCCGCCCGTCGCCCGTCCGGCGGCGGCCGGTGGTACGGCCAGTGGGGCGAACAGTTCGGCCAGCGGCCGTCCGTCGCGCAGGTCGGCCCGCAGGGGCAGCCGGTCGGCGGTGCGCGAGTCCAGCGCGAGCAGCCGGCCGGGCTTGCGGCCCGGCAGGGCCACCTCGTCGTGGATCACCGGGACGATCCGGTCGCCGCCGGGCAGGGCCGCGTACCGGCCTCCGCGGCCCATCGGGGCCAGGTCGCCGCCGGTGATCCGCAGTCCGCCGGCGGCGGCGAAGTCGGCCTGGTCCCGCTGGGAGGCGGACCAGGCGGTGTGCTGGCCGAGGGCGAGCACACCGCTGGACACCGCGAGCACCAGCAGCAGGACCGGCCCGGTGGCCCGCTGCGGCCGGCGGGCCAGCTGCCAGCCGACCAGCGCCGGACCCAGCCCGCGGCCCCGGGCGGCGATCCGTCCGCCGAGCCGGGCGGCGAAGGGCAGCAGCCGCAGGACGAGCAGGGTGCCCGCGCACAGCGCCAGCGTCGGGGCCGCCACCAGGACGGGGTCGACGCCGAGGACGCCGCCGCCGGCCGGGGCGTCCCCTTCGCCGCCGCTGTACCGGGAGAGCTGCCGGTAGGCGAGGACGGCGAGGGCCACGAGTGCCAGGTCGGCGCCGGAGCGGGCGAAACCGGAGACCACGGCCCTCCGGCGGCCGCCGCGCCGCAGGGCGGCGGCCGTGGCCCCGCGCAGCACGGCGGGCAGCGTGGTCAGCAGGACGCACAGCAGGGCGCAGGCCGCCGCGGCCGGCCACAGCAGCCAGGAGCCGCCCGTGTCCGACGGCACCCGGGCCAGCGGCCCGTAGCGGCCCACCAGGCGCAGCAGGAGCGGGGCGAGCAGCGGGGCGAGCACGGCCGCGGGCAGCGCGAGGAGCAGGGACTCGGCGGTGGACAGGAGGCCGAGCCGGCGGCGGGAGGCGCCGCGTGCGGTCAGCAGGACCCGCTCCGGTTCCTGACGTTCCCTCAGCAGGTGGGCCACCAGCAGCAGGGCGGCCGAGGCCAGCACGGAGAGCTGGAGCGCGCCGACGAGCAGGGTGGAGCGGGCGACCCGCTGGCCGGACTGCAGGTCCGCGATGAAGGAGGCCAGGCCGCCGCTCACCGTCAGCCCCGAGGGGCGCGTGGTCTCGGCCTCGGCGGCCCGGCCGCGCACGGCCTCGACCGCGGAGCGCGGCGTGCCGGTGAAGTCGGGGGTCAGCAGGGTGGCGCGGCTGTTCTGCGGCAGGCCGCCCGCCGTGAAGGCCGAGTCGTCGACGAGGAGCGGGCCGTAGGTGGTGAAGCTGCCGACCTGCACCTCGCGTCCGCCGAGCGGATCGAGCCGCCAGTACGGGGCGTCCGGCTCGGCGGCCCGGTAGACGCCCGTGACGAGCACGTCCAGCGGGGCGCCGCCCAGGCGGTCCTCCAGCCGGACCTCGGCCGGCAGCCGCTCGGGGCTCAGGCCGAGGCGGGTCAGGGCCGCCGTGGGCAGGGCCACCGGCAGCCTGCCCGGGTTCGGGCCGACCGCCTCGGGCCACCGGCCGGCGAGGAGGCGTACGCGGTCCCGGGACAGCGCGGCGAGCAGGGTGAGGTCGGCGTCCTTGCCGGGRGCCCGTTCGCCGGGCAGCCCGTACGAGCGGCTGCGCGCCACGCTCTCGGCGCCGGTCGGCACGGAGCCGAAGACCCGGTCCGTGAAGGCCCGTACGGCCGCGTCGTCGGCGGCGCGCTGGGGCAGGGCGTGTTCGCCGGTGAGCACGACGGCGGTGCGCGCCCGCTCCGGTCCGGTCAGGGCCCGGCGCATGCCCGCGTCGCCGACGCTGCGGGTGAACGCCAGCAGGGCGGTCAGGGCGGTCGTGGTGATGAGCACGGTGAGCAGTACGGCGGCGGCGAGCGGCCAGCGCCCGCGCAGCCGGCGCATGACGAAGCCGAGCATGTGACTGTTCCTCCCCCATCCGGACTCCAGGCCCCGGATAGCGGACGATGCTGTCAGATCCGATCAAGTATCGGAAGGGACTTGCGTGATGGATGTGACAGATGAGCAAATTCGGACGTGAGGGCGGGAGAGCGTCGGAAGCGGTCTCCGGGGCAGCGCCGCCGCCCGCCGATCCGAGGGGGAGCCCACCATGACCCAGCAGCAGGTCAGCGCCACCGCCGTCACACCGATGGTGGTGGTGCGCGACCTCCGGCGGAGCTTCGGGAGCGGGGCCCGTACCGTACACGCCCTGCGCGGCGTCTCGTTCGAGGTGCGGCGGGGTGAACTCACCGCGCTCAAAGGCAAGTCGGGATCCGGCAAGACCACCCTCATGAACCTGGTCGGCGGACTCGACACCCCGACGGGCGGCACCGTCGACCTCGACGGCACCGATCTGACGGGCCTGGACGAGAGCGGCCGGCTCGCCCTGCGCAGGGACCGGATCGGCTTCGTGTTCCAGTCCTTCGGCCTGATCCCGGTGCTCACCGCCGCGGAGAACGTCGGCGTCCCCATGCGGATGCGGGGGGTCCCCGCGAAGCAGCGCGAGGAGCGCGTGCGCACCCTGCTGGCCCTGGTCGGTCTGGCCGACCACGCCGGACAGCGCCCCGGTGAGCTGTCCGGCGGTCAGCAGCAGCGCGTCGCGGTGGCCCGCGCGCTGGCCAATGAGCCCGCCCTGATCATCGCGGACGAGCCCACCGGCCAGCTGGACTCCGAGACGGGCCGCTCGATCATGCGGCTGCTGCGCGCGGTGGTGCGCAGCGAGGGGATCACCGCCCTGGTCGCCACCCACGATCCGGAACTGATGGAACTCGCCGACCGGGTGGTGGAGTTGCGCGACGGCCGGATCGCCGAGGTGACCGGCTGAACGGCTCCGGGCGGTACGGCCCGGGTGGCGGGGGGAGCCGCCGGGCCAGGAGGGCGGCCAGCAGCAGCGGGGCCCGGGTGAGGAGCGTGAAGGTCACGGGCCCACCACCCGCTCCCGGTCGCAGGGGCGAGGGCGCACGCGGGCGTCGAGGTCCAGCAGGAGCCGCAGGGGCCGGGAGGTCGCGGCGGTCTCCCAGGAGCGTCCGCTCCGGGTCCACGCGTCCAGTACGTCGAGCAGGGCCGAGTCGCAGAAGGTGACGAGGGCGGCGTCGAGGACGAGGCGCCGGGCGCCGCCGGCGGCGCCTTCGTCGAGGAGGCCGCGCAAGGGGGCGCAGGTCAAGAGGTCGAACTCCCCGGCGAGGCCGACGGCGAGGACGCCGTCGCGGAGCGTGGACCGTATGCGGGGCACCGGGTCGGGCGGGGAGGCGGCGGTGGCCGGGGCGGCCGAAGCGGGTGCGGTGACCGGGGTGGCCGGGGCGGCCGTAGCGGCCGGGTCGGCCGGGTCGGCCGAGGGGGCAGAGTCGGCCGGGGTGGCCGGGGTGGGGATGCCGCGGGCGTCGGCGGGGCCGGCCGCGGCCAGTATCGGGGCGCTTATCGCCTTTATGGGACTGTTCATGCCCCTCCCAACGGTCTCCTCCCCGGCCGGGAAGCGGCGGCCGGGCGCACTTCACCCGCGTGGGGCGCCCGGCTGACCCGTTCCGGCGATCTTCGTCACCCGGGCGGGCCCCCGCCGCGCGCGCATGCGTCCCGCGGACGGCGATACCGGACAGTGGGTGCGTGGACGCGGATGCGGAGGGGAACCCGGACGAGGTCGTCGACGCGCTGTACGCGCACCGCCCGGCGGGGTTCACGGCCGCGCGGGACGCGGCCGCGGCGCGGCTCGGGGCGGCCGGTGACGCGGCGGGCGCGAAGCGCGTGGCGGCCCTGCGGCGGCCCACTCTGGCGGCCTGGGCGTCCAACACTCTGGTCCGCGCGGCGCCGGAGGAGACCGAGCGGTTCCTGCGGCTCGGCCAGGCCCTGCGCGAGGCGCACCGGTCCCTGGACGGCGAGCGGCTGCGGGAGCTCGCGCACGAGCAGCACGTGGTGATCGGCGCCCTCGCCCGGGAGGCGAAGCGGCTGGCGGAGGAAGCGGGCGCACCGGTGTCGGAAGCCGTGGTGCGGGAGGTGGAGCGCATCCTGCACGCCGCTCTGGCCGACCCGGAGGCCGCCCGTGACTGGGCCTCGGCCCGCCTCGTCCGAGCCCCGGAAGCGGAACCGGCCTTCCCCCCGGCGGACCCGGCCGCGGTCGCCGCCGCCCGCCGGCCCGCCGCCCGGCCGACGGGTCCGGGTCCCGGGGCGCGGACGGAGCGGGCGCGCGGGGGCGGGACCCCGGAGGCGGCCCCGGCC
>NZ_JBFRER010000122.1:0-23365 GCF_052114405.1 Streptomyces sp. M-16
GAGCCGGCGGGCCGGCGGGCCGGCGGGCCGGCGGGCCGGCGGGCCGGCGGGCCGGCGGGGCCCCTCACACCGACCGGACGTCGGGGGGCAGGAGCGGGTCGTGGGGGTGTCGGGGCAGGCCGGAGAGGGTGAGGGCGTCGGCGGCCTGGTCGAGGTGGGCCCTGGCGCGCTTGCGGTCTCCGGTGGCCGCCAGGGCGGTGCCCAGGAGCCGCAGGGCCCGGACCTCGGCCGCGTGCCAGCGGAGCCTGCGGGTCGCCTCCACCGCGCGCTCGCCGCACTCCACGGCGTCCGGCAGGCGGTTCCCGGCCAGTTGGGCGGCCGTCTCCGACACCAGGTTCATCGCCTCCATCGTGGGAGAGCCGGACCGCGCTCCCAGTTCGGCGCCCTGCCGGTGCCGGTCGACGGCCTCGTCGGTGCGGCCCTGGTGGCGGGCGGTGAGTCCCAGGTTGTAGAGGGCGTACGCCTGGCCGCCCCGGTCCCCCGCGTCGACGGCGGACGCGAGGGTGGTCCGGCTGATCTCGGCGGCCTCGTCGGGCCGGCTGAGGCTCAGCAGGGTGTTGACGCTGCTCGCGCGGGCGTTGCGGCAGGCCCAGTCGCTCCCGTACGCCTCGGCGGCGGTCACGGCCTCCCGGTGCAGGACGTCGGCCTGGTGCCATTGCGCCCGGTACTGGCAGACGTGGGCCCGGCGGTTGAGGATCCCGGTGTGCACCGCATCGTCCCCCACCGCCCGCGCCGCGTGTTCGGCGGCGTCCAGGATCCGGTCCGCCTCGTCCACCCGCCCCAGGTGGGCCAGTGCGCTGCCGAGCACGTGGCCGGCGCGGCCCGCGGCACGCAGGTGGCCCTGGTCCCGGGCGGTCCGCAGGATCCGGCGGAGCGGTTCGAGGGACTCGGCCCACAGGTACGAGCCCTCCAGGAGCGGTTCGACGGCGAGGGCGAGATCGGCGGCCACGGCGACGGCCGACGGCACGTCTTCGAGGATCTGCGCGGCGACGGCGAGCGCGCCGTCGTGCTCGGGGTCGACCAGCCGTCGGCGGCTGTCGGGGCGGCCGGGGCAGGGGTCCGGGGGGAGCAGGCCGAGGACGCGGTGGCCCGGACGCTCGGCGGCGTGCACGGCGCGGGCCTCGGCGAGCAGGTGGTCGAGGAAGCGGGTGATGGCCACCGCCTGCTCCTCGGGGCGGTCGTCCTCGCGGGAGCGCTCGGCCGCGAACATCCGTAGCAGGGGGTACTGGCGGTAGACACCGGGACAGGGGGATTCCAGCAGGCCCAGACCGGTCAGCCGTTCCAGGACCTGGCCGGCGCGCGCCGGTGAGAGCCCGCCGAGGGCGGCCGCCCCCGCGATGTCCGTGGCGCCCCGGCGGGGAAGCGCCAGCAGCCGGAACAGCCGGGCCTCCTCGTCGTCGAGCAGGTCGTAGCTGGGCCGGATGCACGCGGTGACGCCGTCCTGCGATCCGGCCGGCGCGGGGAACACGGAGAACGGGGGCAGGGCGGGGAAGGCGGGGTGGGTGCCGTCGAGCAGACGGACGAAGTCGGACAACGACCACGAGGGCCGGGCCGCGAGCCGTGCGCCGGCGAGGCGCAGGGCCAGGGGCAGTCCGCCGCACCGCTCGGCCAGGGCCGCCGCCTGTCCGGGGTCGGCGGCGATCCGCTGACGGCCCGCGACGTCGCCGAGCACGGCCAGCGCCTCGGGGACGGCCAGGGGCTCCAGGCGCACGCGGCGGGCGGTCTGCAGCCCGTCCAGCGTGGCGCGGGCGGTGACGAGCACCGCGCAGGTCGCCGAGCCCGGGAGCAGTGCCTCGACCTGGGCGGTGTCCCGGGCGTCGTCCAGGACCAGCAGGATCCGCCGGTCGGCCACGGTGGTGCGAAAGAGCGCGGCCCGCTCGTGCGGGCCGTCCGGGATCTGCGGCTCTCGCGTCCCGAGCGCCTGGAGGAAGCCGGCCAGTACGGCGGCGGGGTCGGCGGGGCGCCCCGAGGTGCCGCGCAGGCTCGCGTACAGCTGCCCGTCCGGGTAGTGGTCGCGCAGTCGTTGGGCGACGTGGACGGTGAGCGCGCTCTTGCCGACTCCGGCGGTGCCGGTGACCGTGGCGATGGCGGGAGCGAGGGGTTGCGGCGTCGTCAGGGCGTCGATGAGCTCCCGTACCTCCTCGGTGCGGCCGATGAGGTGGTCCGGGGGGAAGGGGAGCTGGGCGGGTCTGGGGAGGTCGGCGCCCGCGCCGTCCGGGCGGACGGGTGGCTCGGGGGGTGCGGAGGGCCCGTCGGGTGCGAGGGGTTCGCCGGCTGCGGAGGGCTCGCCAGGTGCGGAGGGCTCGCCGGCGGCGGGGGGTGTGCGGGGGATCCGGTGGGGGCGGGTGTGCCGTTCGTCCTGCTGGTCCTGCTGGTCCTGCGCCGTCGGGGTGGTCCGGCCGCTGCGGGCCAGCGCGAGCCCGGCGAGTTCCCGCAGCCGGCCGTGGAGGGGGTGTTCCGCGCAGAGCCTGGTCAGTTCGGGGACGAGGCGGGCGTGGCGCCCCAGTCGCAGGTCGAGCTCGATGCGTTCCAGCAGCACCGACAGCCGCAGTTCCGACAGGCGTTCACGATGGATCGCGGCGTAGGGGCCGGGGAGTCCGGCGAGCGGGGCCCCCCGCCACAGGCCGAGCGCCCGGGCCAGCAGGTCGGCCGCCTCGCCGGTGTCCTGCGCGGCCGCGCGGGCGCGGGCCTTGGCGACCAGCTGGTCGAACACGTCGAGGTCCAGTGTGCCCGGGGCGGTGTGCAGGAGGTATCCCTGGCCGTGCGTCGCGATCCGGTGGCCGAGCGGGCGCCGGAGCCGGTAGACGTGTGACCTGACGGTGCCCACCGCCGTGCGCGGTGGCTCCTCGCCCCAGAGTCCGTCGACGATCTCGTCCAGGTCCACGATGTCGTTGCGCCGCAGGAGGAGCATCGCGAGCAGCGCCCGCTGCTGCGGCGATCCGAGGGGAAGCGGTGCGTCGCCGTGACGGACGTGGACCGCCCCGAGCACCGAGAAGAACGGTTCGCACTCAGTGCTGGTCACGGTGGGCTCCCTCCTGGGGCGGGAGTGTCCGTTCGTCCGTGGGGGCGGGGAGGGTGTGGGGGGCCGGAACCGGTCCGGTGGGGATGTGGGCGGCGATCGTGCGCACGCGTCACCTCCGTTGAAGAGCAGGGGGGGTTGCGACGGCCCGGCGGGCCGGTCGGGGGAACCGGACCGCCGGGCCTGGAACGACCTTGCCAGGCGGTCCGGTGACATGACTGCACTCTCGAAGGATCATGTGAATGCCATGCACCAATAGGAGGCATGGAGGGGGTGAGGGCACCTGCGCCTGGCCGGATCGCGCCGGCGGGGGCCACTGGGGGAAGTTCCGGGCGGCGGCGCACGCGCGGGCGGGAGGGCGTGACGAATCTCCGGCGCGCGTCACGAAATCCACCGAGGCGGTCGGCGGCGGTTGGCGGCCGTCGGCGCCGGCCCTCAGGGCCGGGCCTGCGGGCGGTAGGTGCCGGCGGCGGGAGTGTCCAGTACCCCCGCGTCCACCAGGGCCTCGGCGGTGAGGGCGGCGTCCGTGAGACCGGTGCCCAGCACGGCCGCGAGGTCGCCGACGGACGCCGGGCCGGGTCCGGAGCGGGCGAGCAGGAGGGCGGCACGCGCCAGTTCGCGCGGCAGGTGCTCCTGGCCCGGAACGGCGCCGTCCGGGGCACGGGTGCCTTCGCCGGGGTGCGTCCGCGCGGCCCGCGGCCGGGCGGCGTCGAGATCGACGTACGCCGCACCGGGCAGACCCAGGGCACGGGAGCGGGTGGTGACGAGGACGGCGTTGCCCGGTGCGCCGGGCAGCAGGGGCGTCACCTGTGCGGCGTCCCGGGCGCCGTCGAGGACGACGAGGACGCGCCGTACCGCGAGGGCCGACCGGTAGAGCGCGGCCCGCTGCTCCGGATCGGCGGGAACCCTCGCCGCCGGAATCCCGAGGGTGCGCAGGAGGTCCGCCAGGAGGGCCCCCGGGAGGTCCGCCGGGAGGGGGCCGGGGCCGGCCGGGACGGGGGCCTGGGGGTGCGGGGTGAGCGGGGTGAGCGGGGTGAGCGGGGTGCGCAGGTCGACGAAGAGCGGGCCGTCGGGGAAGCGGTGGGCGATGGTGTCCGCGATCCGCACGGCCAGGGCCCTCTTGCCCGACCCGGCGGGCCCGGTGAGCACCAGGACGGGGACGGCCGCGCGGTCCGCCGTGCCGGTGAGCACGCGTTGCGCCGCGGCGAGGGCGCGTTCCTCGGCGAGGGAGCGTTCCTCCGCTCGGGCGCCTTCCGCCTCGTCCGCGGGCGTGCCCGCCTCCAGCGGCCGGGCCGGGGCCACGGGCCGGGCCTGGAGGAGCGGCTTGGGCGCGTCGGTGAGCAGGCGGGCGTGGAGGGCCGTCAGTTCCGGGCACGGGGTCACGCCCAGTTCCTCGGCCAGGATCCGGTGCGTGTCGGCGAACACGGTGAACGCCTCCGCCTGCCGACCGCAGCCGTGCAGGGCCCGCATGAGCAGGGCCCGCAGTTCCTCATCGAGCGGGAACTCGGCGGTGAGCGCCGTCAGTTCGGGGATCACGGTGTGGTGCAGACCGAGGCGCAGGGCGCAGACGATGTGCCGCTTGCGGGCGGTTGTGCGCAGGACGGCGAGCCGGGTGCGCTCCGCTGCCGCGAACGGGCCGGGTACGCCGGCCAGGGCCTCCCCCGACCACAGGGCCAGGGCGTCGGCCAGCAGGGTGTGTTCGGCGGCGGTGTCGCCGCGTTCGCGGGCCCGCCGGGCGGCCTCGGCCCGCTGCTCGAACCGCCAGGCGTCGACCGCTTCCGGCGGGGTGTGCAGCGTGTAGCCGTGCTCGTCGCCGCGCAGGATCCGGGCCGGCTCCCGGGCGGTGCGGCCGGGTTCGAGCAGGGTGCGCAGCGCCCACAGGTGGGTGCGCAGGTTCCCGGCCGCGCTGGCCGGGGCGTCGTCCCCCCAGACGGCGGCGACGAGCCCGGCCACCGTGACCGGGCGGCGCCGTCGTAACAGGAGGACGCTCAGGACCGCCTGCCGGCCCGGCGGGCCGGGGCGGACCGCCGGAGCGCCGGGCAGGCCCACCCGGACCGGTCCGAGCAGCCGGAAGAGGGGGGTGTCGTCACCGTCGGGCGCGCCGACGGCTGTATCCCCTCCCCGCATCCGGACTCCTCGGCGGTGTCGAGCGATCTGACTGCGTGGTGGTTGCCCGCCCGGACCGGGTCCGGGCGGGCGACTGTCATTCGTTGTTCACGAAGACGGTAACGCCCCACGCGTCCGGCGAGCCGATGACCGCGATCAGGCGGCCGTCGCTCAGGCCCACTTCGTAGCGCCACTTCCCGTTGTCCTGGCACCTGGCGTTCGCCGCCCCGACCCTGACCACGGTCTGAATGTCGTCCCAGGAGACCTTGCGTTCCGCCATCCGCTGCTGCATGTGCCATGACGCCCCCCGGAGGCTGGTCGGAGCGGTTCCGCCGCAATCCGTCGGCTCCTTGACCGGGGGGCAGCCCTGGCCGTCGTCGCGGCAGCGCATCGGCGAGATCGGCGAGTCCACCAGGTCCGCGAGCTGGACCGTCGTCGCGGCCTGGGTCCGGGCCTGGACCGGGGCGGGCGTCGCCGCCTGGGCCGGGACCGCGGTGAGCGCCGCCGCCGAGGCGGCGAGGGCGACGAGCGCGAGCCGGAAGCGCTGCGAGTTGATCATGGGGGGCTTCTTCCCTTGTTCCGTCACGTGTGCGGCCCCGCGGCCGCCTGGAACGAATGTCGGCGGTGGCCGTCCACGCGTGATGAGCAGGCGGTCGGTCCTGTGATCACCGGTGATGGGCGTCCGTCCATCGCACGAGGACCGGCCCGCCGCACAGTGGTGGCCATGAACGACGAACCGACCGTCCACCACTGGGAACCTCCGGCGGGCGGCGGAGCGGGTTCCGGGAGGAGGAAGCGATGAATCTGGAACAGATGTACGCGTTCTGCCTGGCCGACCCGGTGTTCTTCGACGTGCCGCAGCGCCTGGCGGACGAGGACGAACGCTGGACGCCGCCGCAGGTGGGCGACGCCACCGTGGTGCAGGACGACGCGGACGTATGGGTGCGGGTGTTCTTCGGCCGGCCCCTGCCGAACCAGGGCTGGAAGATCCACGTATCGGCCGATGTCCCGGCCGCCCAGGAGGTCCTGGACAGGGCCGCCGCCGTCTGCGCCGCCCACCGCGTCGCCTTCAAGTACCTGCGCAGCGGCCGGCTCCTCTCGGCCTTCAACTCCAAGTACGCCCACCGTGGTTCGTCGGGGAAGTTCATCGCCGTCTACCCGGCGGACGAGGCGGAGCTGAAGACGCTGCTGGACGCCCTCACGGACGCACTGGACGGACAGCGGGGCCCGTACATCCTGTCCGACCTGCGCTGGAGCGAGCGCAGCCCGGTGTTCCTGCGGTACGGGGCGTTCGCCGCGCTGTGGGCCGACGACGGGGGCGACGCTCCGGTCCTGGCGATCGTCCGGCCGGACGGTACGCCGGTGGTCGATCCGCGGACGGCGGCGTTCACCCCGCCGCAGTGGGCCCCGATGCCCGGCTTCGTCCGTGAGCGCATCGAACGGTTCAGCGTGATCAGCCGCGTCGACCTGCCCTACGAGATCGTGCGGCCGCTGCACTTCTCCAACGGGGGCGGGGTCTACCTGGCCAAGGACACCGGCAGCGGCGACCTGGTGGTGCTGAAGGAGGCACGGCCCCTGGCCGGGCTGGACGCGCGGGGTCTGGACGCCGTCGCCCGGCTGCGGCACGAGCACCGCATGCTCACCGCGCTGGCCGGGACGGGTCTCGTACCGCGTGTGCTGGGTTACGAGACCCACTGGGAGCACGACTTCCTCGTCCAGGAGTACATCGACGGCGACCCGCTGGCGAAGGCCTGTGTGCTGCGCCTGCCGCTGGTGCGACCGGGTGCGACACCGCAGACGTACGCGGAGTACACGAGCTGGTCGCTCGCGGTCCTCGACAAGGTCTCCGCGGCGGTCGCCGCCGTCCACCGGGCCGGGGTCGTCTTCGGCGATCTGCACCCGAACAACGTCATCGTGCGCCCCGACGACACCGTCACCTTCATCGATCTGGAAGCCGCGCACGCCATCGGCGAGGAGCGCACCGGTCT
The DNA here is from genome assembly GCF_052114405.1 of Streptomyces sp. M-16. Classification (NCBI taxonomy): domain Bacteria; kingdom Bacillati; phylum Actinomycetota; class Actinomycetes; order Kitasatosporales; family Streptomycetaceae; genus Streptomyces; species Streptomyces sp. M-16. The sequence goes on from NZ_JBFRER010000122.1 coordinate 7,114, forward strand.
GCTGGGCGCGCCGGGGTTCGCGGCGCCCGCCCACGTCACGGGCACCGACGTCGACGCCTACGGTCTGGCCGCCCTGCGCCTGGACCTGTTCATCCCGCTGACGGCGCTGTCCGGCCCGGATCCGGCCAAGCCCGGCCAGCTCGCCCGATGGGCGCACGAGCTCTTCCCCCTGCCGGCCGGTTACGCCCACGAAGCCGCGGCCGCCATGGCCGCGATCGCCGGGACCACCTCACCGGCACCACCGGGCCCCGGAGCGGTCGGCGAGGACTGGCAGGAGAACCGGGCGGGGCTCGTCGCGGCGCTCACCGCCTGCGCCACCCCCGACCGGGACGACCGTCTCTTCCCGGGCGATCCCGACGGGGCGCGGGAGGGCGGCGGAACCAGCCTGTCCCACGGCGCGGCGGGCGTCCTGTACGCCCTGCACGCCACGGGCCACGCCGTCGACCCCGCGTGGACCGACTGGCTCACCGCCGCGACGCTGCGGGACATCGACCGTGCGCCCGTCGGACTCTTCAACGGCTCCTGCGGGGTGGCCACCGTCCTCGACCTCCTGGGACGGCACGAGGAGGCCACCGACATCCTGGGCCGGGCCCTGGACCGCTCCGGCGAACCGACGAGCCTCGGTCTGCTGACCGGACTGCCCGGCACGGGTCTGGCCGCGCTCGGCTTCCACGCCCGGCGCGGGGACAGCGGCCACCTCGACCAGGCCCGTCGCATCGCCGACCGCGTCGCGGAGCGCATCGGAGCCACACGCGACCACCCGGTCGGCAAGGACCCCGGCGCGGGCCTCACCAGTGGGGCGGCGGGAGCCGCGCTGTTCCTCGTACGCCTCCACGAGCGCACCGGTGAGCCCGGATACCTCGACCTCGCCGAGCAGGCACTGCGCCGTGACCTGGCGCGGTGCGTGGACGTCGACGGCTCCTTGCAGGTCGACGACGGCTGGCGGTCCGTGCTCTACCTCGGCACCGGGTCCACCGGCATCGGACTCGCCCTGGCGGCCTTCCTGAAGCACCGTACCGGGGCGGGCCTCGCCGACGCCCTCGCCTCGATCCGGCTCGCGGCACGCGGCCAGTTCACCGTCTTCCCCGGTCTGTTCGACGGCCGCGCCGGACTGCTGTACTTCCTGACGGCCGCCGGTCACGGCTCCGACGACGACGCCGCGCTCCAGGGGCACCGGCGCGATCTGTGGCGGCACGCCGTGCCCCACGGCGACGGCCTCGCCTTCCCCGGCAGACACCTGGTCCGGCTGTCGATGGACCTGGCCACCGGATCGGCGGGAGTGCTCCTGGCGATGGACGGCGCCCACCGCCGCACCGACCATCTCCTGCCCCTGCTCGGCGGGCCGGCACCGGCCACCGCCGCCTGAAGCCTGCTGCGCCGATCCCGGTCCAGCGAAACCCCTACCGCCGGAAGGAGGTGACCGTCATGTCCGTCCTCAACCTCCAGCAGCTGGAGATCGCCGAGGAGGAAGGCGCCGCACTGCTCGCCAGCGCCATCAGCTACGCGTGCCACGGCACGGCCGCCTGAGTCGTGTCCCGCCTCCGGCGGGAGCGCCCGGCAAGCAAGATCCGGCGACGGAATCGAGGTGAACACCGTGTCCATCCTCAACCTCCAGCAGCTGGAGATCGCGAACGAAGAAGGCGGCCTGCTCCTGAGCAGCGCCAGCTTCGGAATCCAGTGCTGCACCACACCGGCGTTCCACTGAACCACGGGGGACATCCCCGGCCACACGCACACGGAAAGGAGGTGAACACCATGTCCATCCTCAACCTCCAGCAGCTGGAGATCGCCGAGGAGGAAGGCGGCCTGCTCCTCATGAGCAGCGCCAGCTTCCAGTGCCACAACACCAGCTTCCACTAGGCGACGGGTGACACACCCGCCCGCCCACACCACCACGGAAAGAAGGAGACCATCATGTCGATCCTCAACCTCCAGCAGCTGGAGATCGCCGAGGAGGAAGGCGGCCTGCTCCTCATCAGCAGCGCCAGCTTCCAGTGCCACAACACCAGCTTCCACTGAGCCGCGGGGTGACACACCCCTTCAGTTGACGCGGTGACGATCCGTTCGCGGATCAGAACGGCCTGCGGGGCAATGCCCCGCAGGCCGTTCCGTCATGTTCTGCCCTTGCACCGGGTTCGGGCCCACTTCCACCCAACCGGCGGCGGATGGAATCCGCCGCCCCCGCACCCGGTTGCCCGGGCGGTCCTAGTGGAGCCGCGTGGAGGGGCACTCTCCGGTGCCCCACGCGGTCGTGGTGATGCACCCGTGGCCCCGGCCGGCGCCTTCGCGGTGCGAGCTCGAACCCTCCGTCGGCGCGTCCGCGGCCGAAACCACCGTCCTGTTCGACATCGTGCTCGCGCTCGTGCTCGCGCTCGTGCTCGCGGCGCCCATCCAGACCACGCCCGCGGCGGCCAGCACCGCCACCCCCCGTACGGTCTTGTTGATCACGACAACTCCTCTGTGACGTATGGCGTGTGACGGATGGGACTCCGGCCGGTCATGCCGTTCCCCTGTGCTGCTCCCGACTCTGCCAGCCGTGGGATGACATCGGCAGACCCGTAGTGGATCATCTGTGTGCCATGCACTTTTAGGAGGCAAGCACGTGGAGACGGGCATGGCAGCGGGCATGCCCGAGGTCGACGACCCGGCGGTCGTCCTGTACCGGTGGATGCTCGTGCACGGCGGGCTCCGCGCCCCGGACCTGCCGCGGGCCGCGGGCGAAACCGGTCTGACGGAGGAGGAATGCCGCCTCGCGGTGCGCCTGCTCACCGACACCTGTCTGGTACGGGTCGACGGCAACGGCTGGCAGGCCGTCAGCCCACAGGCCGCGGGGGCGCGGCTGCTGTCCGGACCCGAGGCCGCGCTGCGCGCGCACGAGGAAGAACTGCAGGCGCGCAGGGACGAACTCCAGCGCCGGCGTGACGCGTTCACCGGGCTCATCCCCGTCTACCTCCAGGCTCGGCAGCACGCCTTCCCGCAGGGCACGATCGACCACCTGCCCGACCAGTTCGCGGTGCGCGAGCTGCTCACCGAGGTCATCGACGGCTGCCGCAGCGAGGTACTCGTGTCCAAGCACGGCGGCTCCTTCCCGGAGGCCGCGCTGCGCGAGGCGCTGCCGCGTGACCTGGCGTTGCTGGAACGGGGGGTGCGGATGCGCAGCCTCTACCAGCACGCCACCCGCTTCGACCCGGCGACACGGGCGCACTCGGAGCGGCTGATCGAGGCGGGGGCGGAGATCCGCACGCTGCCGGAGGTGCTGCCGCAGATGATCGTCGTCGACGGGGAGCTGGGCTTCCTGCCGTCCCGGTCCGGCGGGGCGCTGCTGATCCGGGAGCCGGACCTGCTCGGCTACCTCCTGGACGTCTTCCAGCGGGACTGGGAGTACGCGACGCCGTTCGCGACGGGCCCGCAGGCGGCGCACGACATCTCGGAGACGGTCAAGCAGAGCATCCTGGCGCTCCTGGCCAAGGGCCTGAAGGACGACTCGATCGCGCGCCGTCTGGGCATATCGCTGCGGACCTGCCGCCGGCACGTCTCGGAGCTGCTGCTCGGGCTGGGGGCGCACAGCCGCTTCCAGGCCGGCGTGATCGCCGAACGGCAGGGTCTGACGGAGACGCGCGGACCGTCGCCGGAACAGGAGGCGGCGGCTCTGGTCCCGGGCACGGGTGCGGGTACGGAGGCCGCCCCGGAGCCGGAGCCGGCGTGCGGGCCGGAGCCGGTGGTGGCCGGTGCCGACGGTCCCTCCCGCTGTCCCGGCTGCGGTGTGGGGCTCCCGGCGACGGGGGGCCGCCGCCCCGCGCCGGGCCGGCCGGCCCGGCACTGCTCGGCCGCCTGCCGGGCGCGGGCCTACCGGGCCCGGCGCAAACCGGGGGCCGGGGGCGGCGGGCCCGCCGCCGGAGCGTGACGAAACACGGTCCCGTCACGAAATCCAGCGTGCCCGCCCGCGGGGGCTGGGGTGGCGTCGCCACCGTCGGCCACCTCTCAGGGCCTCGATCTCCAGCCGCCCGTCCGCCCGTCCGCTGAGCCCAGGAGAAGGCCGGCGGCTACGGTCGTTCGAAGGCCTGGAGCACGCCGCCGATCGAGAAGCACAACGCGCCGGTGAGCGTGCCCCAGTTGGCGATGTCGGCGTTGATCAGGCTTCCGGTGGCGGGCCGGGTGAAGGCGGCCAGCGCGGAGACCATGAAGAGCACCGACCCGAACTGGTTCACCGCGACGACCCACCAGCCGAGGCTGCGCGAGCGCAGGCACGGCCGAGCCCGGTGGCAGATCTCGACGAAGGCGAGGTGCCCCGAGGCCAGGAACAGCACGCATCCGATCACGTCGGGCGTCCAGATCAGCCGGTTGGTCTGCTGGGCGGTGAGCCCCTGCAGGAAGGAGTCCAGCAGGTTGACGCCGAACACGAGCGTCCCGACGAACAGCACGAAGGCGCTCAGCCAGGCCACGCGCATCGGCTCGTACCCCCACCACCTCCAGCCGGACGTGACCAGTGGGCCGCCCCCGTGGGTGTGCCGGGGCGCGTTCAGCACCTGCAGGAGCGAGGTGTAGCCGCCGGTGTTGAAGAACAGGCCGCCCGCGAAGTAGATCGAGGCGCTCTCCAGCGGGTCGCCCGAGCCGAACTGGGCCACGGCGGCGCCGAGGGCGAAGAGCGCACCGCCGATGACGAAGGCACCCGAGGCGACGGCGTTGAGCCTGCGCAGACGGCCGAGGGCTTCGGCGTCGGCCGCCGGGGACAGGGTGGCCGAGTCGCCCGGGCCACGGACCGACAGCGCTCCGCGCCTGCGCGCGACCCGCGACTCCCACACCACCGTTCCCCCTTCGGGGCGGTGCCAGGTGAGCCGGGTGGTGAAGGGTCCCGCGCCTTCGGCGCGCTGCTCGGGCTGTCCCACGGCCCGAGCGTAGCCCCGCGGGCGGCTCCGGACGGGGCAGGCCCGCCGTGCCGTGCCGAGGTCGAGCCCGGTGTGGTCCGGCCCGTCGGCCGCGCCGGCCGGGGGCCGCGTGCCGGCCGGGGTTCGTGTGCCGGCTCGGTGTCGTCAGGCCGCGGTCCGCCCGGCGCCGAACACCGCCTCGACGAGCCGCTGCGTCGCCTGCTGGACCGGTCCCGCCAGGGACAGCCCGGCGTCGTCCACGTAGTTCAGTGCGGCGGTCAGGGTCCTGCTGCCGTCGGGCGTGCTGTACAGCAGTGCCGCGTGACCCGCGATGCCGCCGTTGTGGGTGATGACCGTGCCTTCGCCGTCCGGGCCCGGCTGTACGAACACGCCCAGGCCGTAGCCCACCTTGGGGTGCGGCTCGCACATCTCGGCCAGCAGCGGGGCCGGCAGGAGCCTGCCGCCCATCAGTGCGGAGATGAAGGTGTGGAGGTCCCGGGTGGTGGAGATCATGTCACCGCCGGTGGAGATCCAGGAGGGGTTCTGGCGGGTGACGTCGACCGTCTTCTGCTCGCCGTCCTCCTCGTACCGGTAGTAGGCGTGGGCATGGGGCTCGGGGACCTCCGTCCGGGTGTCCGGTACCACGGTGTCCGACAGGCCGAGCGGCCCCAGTACGAGCCGCTGCATCTCCTCGGCCAGCGAACGGCCGGTGACCCTTTCGATCAGCAGCCTGGCCAGTACGTAGTTGGTGTTGGAGTAGCTCCAGTCCGTCCCCGGCTCGAACCGCGCCGGCTTGGACAGCGCCAGCCGTACCAGTTCCTCCGGCAGGTAGGTCTTGAACCGGTTGTCCACCCACTCCCGGCCCTGCCAGGGGACGCCGGGCACGACCGTCCCGTCCTCGTAGTACTCCCCGGTGAAGTTGAAGACGCCGCTGGTGTGCTGCAGCAGCATCCGTACGGTGATCCGCGGGTCCAGCCCGAGTTCGGGCAGGTGGTCGGCCACCGCGTCGTCCAGCCCGGTCCTGCCCTCCGCCACCAGTCGGAGCACCGCGGTGGCGGTGAACGGCTTGGTGACGCTGCCCACCCGGAAGTATCCGTCGACGGGCGGCGGGGCGCTCTCGCCCAGCTCGGCGACGCCGGCGGTGGCGACCCATTCGCCCCGGTGGTCGTTCACGCGCAGGTGCACTCCGGTGAAACCGGAGCCGATCATCTCCTGGATGATCTGCCGCAGCTCCGGGCGGTCCTGGACGGTGGCGGTGACGGACATGGTGGTGTGCTCCCTGAAGGTCATGAGGGCGGCCGCGGGTCAGAGGCTGCGGGTCAGAGGCTGCGGGTCAGAGGCTGCGGGCGGTGATGTCGCCGTAGGAGGTCGTCGCCCGGATGTCGAGGGCGGCGTCGGCGCCGTCGGCGTTGCCGAGGGAGTTGTGGATGCGGCCGTGGGCGGTGCCGGCGTCGAGGGTGGCGGAGGTTCCGCGGGCGGCGCCGACGGTGATGTCGCCGTGCTCGGTGCGCAGTTCGACGGTGCCGCGGCGGGCCTCGGCGATGTGGAGGTGGCCCTTCTGGGTGCCGATCCGGGCGGGGCCGGTGAGGCGGCCGACGGTGATGTCGCCGGCCTGGACGGTGAGGCGGGCGCCGGCGGTCTCGTCGAGCTTGACGGTGGCCTGGGCGCCCTCGAAGGTCACGTCGCCGAGGCGTCCGACGCCGCGGAGTTCGGCGGCGGCGGCCTTCGCCTCCACGTGGGAGCCGGCGGGGAGCTGGATGGTCAGCTCGACGGATCCCGAGTTGCCGAGGATCCGGTTGCCGGCCTCGGCGGCCCCGATGCGCAGGACTCCGTCGGCGTATTCGACCGTGGTCCGCTCGGCGGCCTTCACGTCGCGGCTCTTGGAGCCGTCGGCGGGCCGGACCTCGACGGTGGTGTCGGCCCGGTCGGCGGCGACGAGCCGGATGCGCCCCGCGGGGATGTCCAGAACGACGGAGACCGGGGTGGTGGTGTCGAACTTCTGCATGATGCTTTCCTTCACCTCGTTGTTTCTGATGATGGAAAGCTACGTTGCGTTCATGCGATTGGCAACGTATTCGTTGCGCACAGTCTGCATTTACGCAGGTAGATGCCAGTAAATCGTTGCAACGACTCCGGAAGTAATGCAACGTCAGCCATGCGGAGCGTTGCAATGGGACGAGAGTGAACGCTATGGCGGCAGGTGGAACGCGCTGGGGGGTCCTGCGGTAGGAGCCGGGACGCGGCGGCGGGCGCCGCGTGCTCCTATCCCGCAGGCTGGAGGATCGCCACCAGGCGCCGCGCGGCGTCGGGGGACATCAGGATCTCGTGGATGCGGGCGGAGTGGCGGGCGACCTCCTGCGCGCGGGGGAACATGGCCCGCTCGTAGTGGTGCGCGGCCGCGTCGGGGGCGTGCGGGTCGGCGGCGAGGGCGAGGCCGAGTTCGGCCCCGTCCAGCAGGGCCGCGTTGGCGCCCTCGCCCGACGGCGGCATCAAGTGGGCGGCGTCGCCCAGGAGGGTGACGCCCGGTACGTGGGCCCAGGTCAGCCCGACCGGCAGGGTGGACAGGGAGCGGACCGTGAGCGTCTGGTCGCACGCGTCGATCAGGTCGGTGAACTCCGGTGCCCAGTCGGCGAACTGCTCGCGCAGCCGGGGGCGGGCGCGGACCGGGTCTTCGAAGGGGATGCCGCAGGTGGCGGGCCAGTCCTCGGGGCCGTGGAAGGTCAGGTAGACGCGCAGCCGGCCGTCACCGTTGAGCTGGGCGGACAGCGAGCGGCCCGGGCCGAAGGCCCAGTAGTTGCCGCGTCCCACCAGGGCGCCGAGGTCGGGCCGGGTGCGGACGAGGTCGGGGATGCCCAGTTCCACGACGTGGGCACCGAGCGGAGTCGGCCGGGCGTCGGTGACGAGGGGGCGTACGCGGGAATACGCGCCGTCCGCCCCGACGAGCAGGTCGCATTCGGCGGTCCGGCCGCCGGTGAAGTGCAGGCGGTGGCGGCCCCCGGGCAGCGGCTCGGCGCGCTCCAGGCCGTGGCCCCAGGCGACGGCGCCGGGCGGCAGCGAGCCGACGAGGGTGGCGCGCAGGTCCGCGCGGTCGACCTCGGGGCGGTCCAGCGGGGCGTCGTCGGGGGTGTCCTGCCGCAGCAGGACCGTCCCGGTGTGGTCGAGCAGGCGGTGGTCCTGGCCCTCGCGCCGGGCCATGGCCAGGAACTCCGCCTCCAGTCCGGCCTCGCGCAGCGCACGCTGGCCGGTGTCGGGGTGCAGGTCGAGCATGCCGCCCTGGGTGCGGGCGGTGGGCGAGGCGTCGCGCTCGTACACGACGGCTTCCATGCCGTGCAGGTGGAGGACGCGGGCCAGGAGCAGGCCGCCGGGCCCGGCTCCGATGATGGCGATGCGTGACACGGGTGTGCTCCCTCGGTCGGGACCGGATTCGTTTTCGATACGCCGCATTGTGACGATACACCGTATCGACGAGATGTCGATACACTGTATCGACGCTGGGGGTCCGAGAACCCCGGGACCCGAGGAGAGGCAGGGGAGCCCGTGCTCATCTGGGAACGGCCCGAGCCGGCCGCACGGTCGTCGCTCAGCCCGCTGAGCCGCGACCGCATCGTGCGGGCCGCGATCGGGCTGGCCGACGGTGACGGACTGCCGGCGGTCTCGCTGCGCAAGGTCGCCGCCGCGCTGGACGCCGGCCCGATGCGGCTCTACCGCTACGTGGACACCAAGGAGGAACTCCTCGACCTGATGGTCGACGCGGTGTACGCCGAGATCCCCCTGCCCGAACCCCTGGAGGAGGGCGAGGGGGACGAGGCGGACGGGGCGGACTGGGAGGGACGCGTACGGGCCCTCGCCCACGGCCTGCGCGGCGCGGCACTGCGCCACGAGTGGTTCGCCGACCTCCTCGGCGGCCGCCCGCAGTTCGGCCCCGCGGCCCTCGGCCATCTGGAGGCGATCCTGGCCGCCCTGCGCCGCGCCCCGGGCATCGACGAGGACGACCCGAACGCCCTGATGCGCGCCCTGCAGGCGGTCAACGGCTACGTGCTCGGCGCGGTCCGCCACGAAATCGTCGAGCTGCGCGCGGAACGCGAGAGCGGCCAGACGGAACGCCAGTGGCAGGCCGCCTCCGGCCCCTACCTCCGGCGCCTCATCGCCACCGGCCGGTACCCCGCCCTCGCCCACCTCGTGACCCGTGGAGCGAACCAGGAGCCCGCCGCGATGTTCGCCGCCGGCCTGGACGTCATCCTGACCGGCCTGGCGGCTCCGGCTCCGGCCTAGCCCGAGCCGAAGGGTTCGCCCGCTCGCATCACGCCCGCGCCGGCGGCCCGTTCGGACCGACGGCCGACGGCGTGGAGGCGCTCGGCCCTGATCCGGTCCGAGTCCCGCATCTCGGCACCGTCCGGGGCCACGCCGGTGCCCTTCGCGGAGGTGGCGATCTTCCGGATCTCCCCGTCCGACGCCCGTACGACCCCGCCGTAGCCCCACAGGGACTTCGCGGCGGGCTTGATCGGTGTGGCGTCGGCGTCGAGGGTGACGCATGCGAGGGAGGGCATGGCCATCACGCCAATTGCGGCTGCGGGAGGGCTACTGCTCGATCCCTGACCGGTTCGGCCGCGCGCTCCTCCCCGCACGGCGGGAGACCCGCCCGGGTGTCGGCGGCGAGGCGGCGGTAGGTGTCGGGGGACATGCCGACCAGTGCGGTGAAGCGGGTGCCGAAGGTCCCCGCCGAGGTGCAGCCGACCGCGGAGCGGACCTCGGTGACGCCGAGGTCGCCGTGGCGCAGCAGGGCCGTGGCGCGTTCGACGCGGCGGGTCATGAGGTAGGCGTACGGGGACTGGCCGTACGCGATCCGGAACTGGCGGCTGAGGTGCCGGGCGGGGAGGCCCGCGCCGCGGGCGAGGGCCTCGACGTCCAGCGGCCGCGCGTACTCCCGGTCGATCCGGTCGCGTACGCGGCGCAGTCGGGCGAGGTCGTCCAGGCGCTGCGCCGCGATGCGGGCGCGGGCCCATGCGGGGTGGCACACGAGAGGGCTCCTGTCGTCGGGGGCCGTGCGGCTCAGCGCAGTTGCTGGATGCGGATCAGGTTGCCCGCGGGGTCCCGGAAGGCGCAGTCGCGGATGCCGTAGGGCTGCTCGGTCGGCTCCTGGACGACCTCGGCGTCGCAGGCCTGGACCTTGTCGAAGACGGCGTCGAGGTCCGGGGTGGCCAGGAGGATCCAGCCGTAGGTGCCCTTGGCCATCATCTCGGCGATGGTACGGCGCTCGTCCTCGGTGATCCCGGGGTCGACGGCGGGCGGCGCGAGGAGGATGGACGTGTCGGGCTGCCCCTTGGGGCCGACGGTGATCCAGCGCATCTTGCCCTGTCCGACGTCGCTGCGGACCTCGAAGCCGAGGACGTCGCGGTAGAAGACGAGGGAGGCGTCCGGGTCGTCGTGCGGGAGGGCGCTGGTGTGGATGGTGAGGTTCATGACGGTCAGGCTAGGGGTGGTCGGGCGGCCCGTGCTTCTCGATTCCTGATCGGTCGTGACACGGGCCGCCGGCGGCCCTGACGGGGCCGGGGCTCAGGCGGGGCGGGTCGCCTTGCCGTCCAGCCAGAGGGTGTCGGATGCGTCGCGGTGGACGCCGGTGCTTCCGACGTGCTTGGCGTCGATCCTCGGGCCGTTCTTGATGACGTGGACCAGCGCCATGCCGTGGCCGCGGCCCAGGCCGTAGTCCTCCTTGAGCCAGGCGAGGACCGTTCCCGCCTTGGTGGACGGATCGTCGTAGCCGCGCTCGTGGGCGAGGGCGATGAAGGCGCGGGGCGTGAGGCCCGTCTTGGTCTCGATGGTGTCGAGGTAGGCCTGGAACGACATGGGGACTCCCGTTGGGTGGAGGGACGTTACGGAGTGTGGACCGGGGCCGGGAGCGAAACTCATCGGTCGGTGGGCGATGGATTTTCGGCGCTCCCCGAGCTGGAACGGGAAGGCGGCTCGACGGAGCGCCGATGGGGGGCGGGTCCATCGTGCTGCGGTGCGGTGTGCGGCCGCTCGCCCCGAGCGTGGACACCTGTGTGAACGTCGACGGTGTGGACTGGGTGCTCGACGACGGGCGGGCCGGGCGCAGCGGGGTGTGGGCGTTCACCACCTACGGGCGCGAGCCGGCCGTCGAGGTCGCCTTCGCCGGGGGCTCCCGGATGGCGGGCGACGCCCTGATCGCGGTCAACAACGGGGTACGGGGCTTCCCGCAGAACTCCAAGTGCCTGGCGCTGAGCTACACGTGAGGGAGCGCCGCAGCGGGGCCGAGCGCGCGCATTCGGGTGACAGGCCGCCACGGGCGGTGGCACGCCGGCGTTAGAAGGTCGACTTGCCCAACAGGGGCCCGTTTCCGCTCTAGCGAAGGATTGCTTGAGAATGCTGAAGAAGATGATGGTCACCGCAGCAGCCACCGCCGCCGCGATCGGCGCGGGCGCTGCCGCTGCCGCGCCGGCCATGGCCATCGGCAACGACAACGGGATCAACACCGTCAACGGCAACGGCGCCTCCCAGATCTACGGCAACCAGAAGACCGCCGGTGACATGAGCCCGCAGCTCAGCGCCATCCAGGGCACCCTGAACAAGCCCTGCGTCGCTCTGCCGGTCAAGGTCAACGCCCAGTCCCTGATCGCGCTCCTGGCCAACGTCGGTGTCCAGGACGTCAACGTCCTGTCCAACCCGCAGAACCAGCAGTGCACCGAGAACTCCACCCAGGCCAAGGGCGACGAGCCGCTCTCGCACATCCTGGACAACATCCCGGTCCTGTCCGGCAACCTCTCCGCCAACAGCTGATCCACCGGAAGGGCCGGTCGTGGGGGTCCGCACGAGCCCCCACGGCCGGCCCTTCCGCGTGCCCCGGCGTGCCCGTGGGCGCGTCGGGGGTGAGGGGCCGGACTGCCCGACGATCTATGCTCCGGGTCATGACAACGGGGTTGGCGGGTGCCGGTGGGGGCGGGGAGCGGATCCTCCTGTACGGGGCGGACGGGCTCGTCGAGGGTGAGGAGGCGGCCGGGGCGTTGGCGGCGGCCGACTCCTGGCTCGTCGAGGAGGGCCGGGTACGGGAACTGCCCGCGCACTGGCGGCGGTTCGCGGCGGCCGTCGCCGAAGCGGGCGGGCCGGAGCCCGGGGGCTTCCCGGAGGCCGTCATCGCGGCGCTGCCCCGGCGGGGGTGCTGGTTCCCCCGGGTGGAACTGGTCGGCGGACGGTTGCAGGTGCGGGTGAGGCCGGCGCCCCCGCGGACGGACGCGGTGCGGTTGTGGGCCGGGGGCGAGGACCCCCGGCGGGCGCCGCGGCGCAAGGGGCCGGACCTGGGGGCGCTCGGGGCCCTGCGGGCGGCGGCCGTCGCGGCGGGCGCCGATGACGCGCTGCTGGTCTCCGACGACGGGGTGGTGCTGGAGACCGCCACGGCGAGCCTGGTGTGGTGGGAGGGGGACGTCCTGTGCGTCGTCGATCCCGCGCTGCCGGTCCTCGCGGGGGTGACGGCCTCCTGGGTGGTGCGGCGCGCCGGGGAACTGGGCGTCGCGGTGCGGCGGCGCCGGGTGCGTCCGGCGGAGTTGGACGGGTGCGAGGTGTGGGTGACCAACGCGTTGCACGGGCTGCGGCCGGTCACCGGGTGGGTGGGGGCCGACGTGGCCGTCGGCCCCGCACCGCGGGTTCAGGAGTGGCGGGCCGCCTGGGCGGACGCCGCGGTGCCGCTGCCCCGGTAGCGGCAGAGGTTGAGCAGGATCATGGCCACTTCCACGCCGGGGCGGCCGAGGCCGTTCCCGTAGCGGCCGATGACCTGGGTCTCGCGGGACAGGCGGGTGCCGGGGCCGCCGGCGGCGGTCCGGTCGCGCTGGATCTCGTGGACCAGGGCGACGCGCTGGGCGACCAGGGAGATGATCTCGTCGTCGAGTGCGTCGACCTGGTGGAGGCGGACCTCCTCGTTGAGCTGGGTGAGGAGGGCTGTTGTCTCCGTGGGTGCGGGGTCTGTGCTGACGGGCATGACGGTTCCCCTCAGTGGGTGGAGGCGGGGTCGGGCCGGCGGCGCCCGGCGCGGGCGAGCAGGAGGGCGCTCAGCGCGGCCGCCGCCGACAGGGCCAGCGACCAGCCGAAGGTGACGGCGAAGGCGGAGGCCTTGTCGTGCGGTCGGCCGTCGGCGTCGTCGAGGCCGCTCTGCAGGACGGTGACGAGGACCGCCGTGGCGACGGAACCTCCCAGCCGTTGCAGGATGCTGAGCTGCGGCGAGGCGTCGCCGATCTTCTGCGGGTCGAGGCTGCGGAACGCGGAGGTCATGGCGGGCATGACGGACAGGCCGGCGCCGAATCCCGAGACGCACATGGCCGTGCCGATCAGCGCGTAGGAGGTGTCGGCGCCGACGAACACGAACGGCACCGCCGCCGCGAGGCTGAGCGAGGCACCGGCCAGGGCCGTGCGGCCGCCGCCGAGGCGTTCGGCGGCCCGGCCCGAGAGCCAGGTCGCCGCGGCCGCGCCGATGCTCGACGGCACCAGGAGCATGCCGGTGGTGACCGGGTCCTCGTGGCGCACGTCCTGGAAGTACAGCGGCATCAGGACCATGCCCGCGTACATGCCCATGGACAGGAAGAACGTGGTGAGGGACGCGGCGCGGAAGACCCGGTCGCGGTAGAGGCGGATGTCGAAGAGGGGGTGCGGGGTGCGCAGGGTGCGGAGGGTGAACAGGACGAGGAGGGCCGTGCCGGCGGCGATGGCGGACAGGGCCACCGTCGGCGAGCCGGTGTCGGTGCTGCCCAGGCCGTAGGTGAGGACGGCCATGCCGGTGGAGATCGCGGCCAGGCCGGGGACGTCCAGCGGCGGGGCCGCTTCGGGACGGTCGGACGGCAGCAGGCACAGGGCGCACAGGACTGCGGCGGCGCCCACGGGAAGGTTGACCAGGAAGATCCACCTCCAGTCGGTGTAGTGCAGCAGGAGCCCGCCGATGAACGGGCCGAAGACCGGGGCCAGCACGATGGGGACGCCCACGGTCGCCATGACCCGGGACATGTTCTTCGGTCCGGCCGTGCGGGCCAGGATCATCTGCCCGACGGGCATGATCAGTCCGCCGCCGAGGCCCTGGACCGCTCGGAAGGCGATGAGCTGTCCGGCGTCCTGGGCGGCCGCGCAGAGTGCGGAGCCCAGGGTGAACAGGACGACGGCGGCCACGTAGGTGCGGCGGGCGCCCAAACGGCGGGCGGCCCAGCCGGAGACCGGGACGACCGCGGCCACCGCCAGGAGGTAGGCGGTGACCACCCACTGGACCGTGTTCAGCGGAGCCCGGAAGTCGGTGCCGAGGGCGCTGAGCGCGACGTTGACGATGGTCGAGTCGAGGAACGACATGGTCGCTCCGACGATCACGACGGTGGCGGCCTTCCAGACGTCGCGGCCGAGGCCGGTACGGGGCGCGGGTGCGGTGCTCGTGGTCATGCCGCGGTCTCCGTCAGCCAGTGGTCGACGGCCCCGGCGGCGGCCTGGGCGTCGTCCTCCATCATCGTGAAGTGGTCGCCCGGTACGTCCACGGCCGTGTGGGGCAGGGGCCAGGACGCGTGGTGGCCGTCGCCGTCCACCAGGGAGCGGCCGGCTCTGACGAGCAGGGTCGGCACGGTGGTGGCGGTGGGCCGCCAGCCGGGGAAGAGCCGGAAGTAGCCGCCCATGGCGGTGAGCCGGAGGTCGGTCATCCAGCCGAAGGAGTCCTCCCGTTCGAACATGGCGTCGGTCATGCGGGAGCGGAACGCGGGCCGGGCCGCGTCGCCGGGCAGGAACGTGTCGAGCAGCACCAGTCCGGCGGGGGCGCTGCCCTGGCGTTCCAGGTGGGCGGTGACCTCCTGGGCCAGCCAGCCGCCCGAGGAGTACCCGGCCAGGGCGAACGGGGCGCCGTCGGCGAGGCGCAGGACCTCGGCGGCCACGTGGGCGACGAGGGCGTCGGCGGTGGCGGGCAGCCGCTCGCCCTCGCCGTAGCCGGGGAGCGGCAGGACGTGGACGTCGCGGTGCTCGCGGAAGGGTGCGGCGAAGCGGGCGAACTGGTGGGGGCTGGAGAGGGCGGTGACCGAGGGCAGGCAGATCAGGGCCGGGCCCGCGGTCCGGTCGGACCCCTCGGTGGCGGTCGCGGTGGCGGTCGAGGCCGAGGTGGCGGTGGAGAGGCGGACCGGTGCCGGGGCGTCGTCCGTGCCGTCCGTGTCGAAGGAGGGGCGCAGCAGGGAGGCCGCGACGAGCAGGTCGGTGGCCTCCTTCACCTTTCCGTCGGCGCAGGCCTGCCGGTAGAGCGCCGCGATGGGCTGCTCCGCCGCCGGCCGCCGTACGGGTTCCTGCGGCTGCGGGGTGCGGGCCGCGGCGAGTTCGTCGCGCATGTGGTCGGCCAGGGCGGCGGGGGTGGGGTGGTCGAAGACGGCGGTGGCCGACAGTCTCAGGCCGGTGGCGGTGTTGAGGCTGCCGCGCAGGCGCACCGAGGTCAGCGAGTCGAAGCCCAGCTCCAGGAACTTGCGGTCCGGATCGATCCGGTCGGCGGAGGTGTGGCCGAGGACGGTGGCCGTGTGGGCCTGTACGAGGGGCAGCAGCTCTTCCGGGTCGAGTACGGGTGCGGCGGCCGGGGCGGTCGCGGGCCGCCGGAGCGGGGCGGGCACCAGGGCGTGCAGCAGGGGCGGGAGGGCCTCGTGGCGGGCGCGGGCGCGCAGGCCGGGGAGGTCCAGGCGGATCGGTACCGCCAGGGCCCGGTCGAGGGCGGGGGCGGTGTCGAGGAGGGCGAGGGCCTCCTCGGTGGCGAGGGCGGCGACGCCGCCCCGGTTGATGGCCTCGACGTCGGTGGCGTCGAGGGCGCCGGTCATGCCGCTGCGTTCGGCCCACAGGCCCCAGGCGAGGGAGATGCCCGGCAGGCCCTGCTCGCGCCGGTGCTGGGCGAGGGCGTCGAGGTAGGCGTTGGCGGCGGCGTAGTTGCCCTGGCCCGGGGCGCCCAGGAGGCCCGAGGCGGAGGAGAAGAGGACGAACGCCGACAGGTCGAGCCCGGCGGTGAGTTCGTGGAGGTTGTCGGCCGCGTCCACCTTCGGGCGCAGGACCGCGTCGAAGCGCTCCGGGGTGAGGGACTCGATCACACCGTCGTCCAGGACCCCCGCCGTGTGGATGACGGCCGTGAGGGGGTGCGCGGTGGGGATCGAGGCCAGGAGGGCGGCGAGGGCGTCGCGGTCGGCGGCGTCGCAGGCGGCGACGGTGACCGAGGCGCCCAGCTCCGACAGTTCGGCGACGAGGTCGTCGGCGCCGCCGGAGCGCGAGGCCAGCAGGAGGTGGCGTACACCGTGTTCGGTGACGAGGTGGCGGGCGACCGCGCGGCCCAGGACGCCGGTGCCACCGGTGACCAGGACCGTGCCGCCCTCGGTGAAGGACAGCCCGTCCCCGTTCGG